>NZ_AFPR01000167.1:0-13446 GCF_000219295.1 Acidiphilium sp. PM | reverse complement strand
CATGGTGCGCGCGGCGGAGACAAAATTCCTCGCCGCCGCCCGCAGGCGCGGCGCCCGCGCCGTGCTGCTCGACATTCCGCTGCTGTTCGAAACCGGCGGCGAGGCGCGGGTCGATCTCGCACTCACCGTCTCCGCGCCGCGCGCGGTGCAGATCGCGCGGGTGCTGCGCCGCGGCCTGCCCCACGCCGAGATCGAGCGGATCATCGCCCTGCAAATGCCGGATGCCGAAAAACGCCGCCGCGCCGATGCGGTGATCGCCACCGGCCTGTCCCGCCACCACACGGTGCGGCGCGTCCGCCAGCTCATGGCGACGCATGTGTTTCGCCCCGCGCCGCCAGCCCGCCGCCCCAGGCGGTTCCGCCAGCCGTTCAGCCGGCGGCGGCGATGACCTCGCGCAGCTGCGGATAGATCTCGTTCGCCCAGCGCGAGCCCGAGAACACGCCGTAATGGCCGACGCCGAGCTGGAGATGGTTGCGCTTCTGCGCTGGTTTCAGCCCGGTGCAGAGATCGAGCGCCGCGACCGACTGGCCGGGCGGGCAGATATCGTCCCGCTCGCCCTCGACGGTGAAGACCGATGTCTTGCGGATCGCCGCCGGGCGCACCGTCTGGCCGCGCCAGCTCAGCTGGCCGCGCGGCAGATCGTGCCGCTGGAACACGCGCTCGACGGTTTCGAGATAGAATTCCGCCGTCAGGTCCATCACCGACTGGTATTCGTCGTAGAACTTGCGATGCGCCGCCTCGCTCGCGTCATCCTCGGTGACGATGGCGCGGAACTGGCGCAGATGCGCGCCGATATGCCGGTCGAGATTCATCGACACGAAGGAGGCGAGCTGCACGAAACCGGGATAGACCGCCCGCCCCGCCCCGGCGAAGCGGCGCGGCACGGTGGTGATCAGGTTGCTGCGGAACCAGGCGATGTCACGGGTCTTGGCGAGGTCGTTGACCTTCGAGGGGTTGCGCCTGGTATCGATCGGCCCGCCCATCAGCGTCATGCTGCGGGGCGCCGCCGGATCGCCGGCCTCGGCCATCAGCGCGGTCGCGGCGAACACCGCCACCGCCGGCTGGCACACGGCGACGACATGCGCCCCCGGCCCGATTTCGCGCAGGAAGTCCATGATATGCGCCACATATTCATCGAAGCCGAAGCGCCCCGCGCTCACCGGAATGTCGCGCGCGTTCTTCCAGTCGGTGATGAAGACGTCGTGATCCTGCAGCATGACCTCGACGGTGTTGCGCAGCAGGGTCGCGAAATGGCCCGAAAGCGGCGCCGCGATCAGCACGCGCGGGCCGGGTGAGGCAGTCTCCTTGCGGAAATGCAGCAGGTCGCCGAAGGGCGTTCCGCTCACCACCGTCTCGGTCACGGGAATGTCCCGCCCGCCGGCGCGCACGCTGGCGATGCCGAACTCCGGCCGGCTGTGGGAAATGCCGCTATTGCCGAAAATCTCCAGTGCGGCGCGCGTCGCAACCGGCAGGGTCGGGATTCCCGCCGGCGGCGTCAGCAGGTCGATCAGCGGCGCCATCGCGCGCGCCGCCATCCGGAACGGGGCCAGAAGATCGTCCTGCGTCTGGTAAAGGTCATACATCATGGGCGCAAACCGCCTTTCTCGTCACGCCAGTCTGGCGCCGAAAAGTTCAAGGTTCCGTAAACGGATCCGGGACTGCGGACGCAGCTCACCCCGCCATTCGGCATAAATCTGCCCTGCATCCGCCGGAGTCCCCCTGCCGCTCCCGGGCCGATTCGCGTGGCACCGGCATTGTGTTACATTCCTTTTACAATATGGGTGAAGTCTCGCCAAAAAGAAAGCGCTGTCATGCGCGGCCGCGCAGACGGTGCAGCGCCCGCCGCAGCGGGAAGAGGGCCCGCCACATCGTGCTGCGCTCGATCGTCTCGGCATGCCGCCGCGCCGCCGCCGCGGCACCACTCGCCTCGGCCAGCCGCCCCTCCAGCGCGGCCATTTCCCGGCGAAGCCGGCCGATTTCGCGGTTCAGCGCCACCCTGTCCAGCCGTTCGAGCGTCGAATCCCGCCCGCCCGGCCCCACCCTCACCTTTGCCGGGTCGGCAACGCGGGCATGCGCGGCCCGGGCCGAAGCGGCATCCACGCTCGCCGGAAGAAGCGGGGCGAGCGCGCGGTAGAGATAGTCCGCGTCCTCGACGAGGCGCGGGAACGAAACCATCACCACCTTCACCTCCGCCGCGACGAGCCGCTCCAGCAGATGGTGGAAGCCGAGGGCGAGCACCCGCGCCTGGTCGAGCGGATGCAGCGAATAGACGATCCCGCCCGGCGTCCGCCCGCGATGCGCCCAGGGCCGTTCCATCACCGCCGGCCAGTCGGGCTCGGCCGCCATGTCGCGCAATTCGAGAATGGTCCGGCTCGCCGCCACGTCCATCAGGTCGCGCATCGGCACGATCACGCCATCCAGCACGATGCCCGGATCGGCCAGCAACTGGTCGATGAATTCGGACACCCAGGGCGATTTCACGACATAGGGCATGTCCGCATCCAGCGCGGGCAGCGGCAGGTTTTCCGCGCCGGCATTGGCCTCCTCGTCCCAGGCCGCATGCTCGCCGAAGCGGGAGAAATGCGTCTCCATCCCCAGCGCGTCGAACCAGCGGACGAGGAAGGACGTGCCGCTCCGCCCGGTCCCGGTGATCAGCAGATGATGCTTCGGCGAGTTCGTTGCGATCATGCGCATGATCGTGCCGGGACGGGCGCGCCGGATCAAGCCGCGCCGCGCGGCGATGGCGGCAATGCCGTGCTCCCTGTCGCCAGAACGGCGGATGTGCGGTAGATGCCACCATCATGGCCTATAGCGTGAAGGAAATCTTCCCCACCCTGCAGGGCGAGGGGCGCAATGCCGGCCGCGCCGCGGTGTTCTGCCGCTTCGCCGGCTGCAACCTGTGGTCCGGCCGGGAGGAGGACCGCGCCAGTGCGACCTGCCGCTTCTGCGACACCGATTTCGTCGGCACCGACGGACCGGGCGGCGGCCGCTTCGCCGATGCCGCAGGCCTTGCCCGCGCCATCCAGGCCGCCTGGCCCGCCGCCTGCACCCGCGATGCCCTCGTCGTCTTCACCGGCGGCGAACCGCTGCTCCAGCTCGATGCGCCGCTGATCGAAGCGGTGCATGACGCCGGCTTCGAAATCGCGGTCGAGACCAACGGCACGATCGAACCGCCGCCGGGCATCGACTGGCTCTGCGTCAGCCCCAAGGAAGGGGCCGAGCTGGTGGTGCGCCAGGGGTCGGAGCTCAAACTGGTCTATCCCCAGAAGGAGGCGACACCCGAGCGCTTCGCCGGGCTCGATTTCGCGCATTTCCTGCTCCAGCCGATGGACGGGCCGGATCGCGCGGCCAACACGCGCGCCGCCATCGAATACTGCCTCGCCCATCCGCAATGGCGCCTGTCGACGCAGACCCACAAATATCTCGGCATCCCCTGACCATGCACGAAATCACCAAGGAATTCCGCTTCGAGGCGGCCCACACGCTGCAACGCCAGATCGCCGCCGAGGCGAGCCGCCGCATCCACGGCCATTCCTACCGCACCACCGTCACCCTGCGCGGCGCGCCGGATGCGAGCGGCATGCTGATGGATTTCGGCAGGCTCGGCCAGCACCTCGCCGCGATCCGCGAGGCGCTCGACCACCGCTTCCTCGACGAGGTGGAGGGCCTCGGCCCGGCAACGCTGGAAAACCTCGCCCGCTTCATCTGGACGCGGCTCGCGCCATCCTGCCCGGGCCTCGCCCGCGTCGCCGTCTTCCGCGATTCCGAAGGCGAATCCTGCGCCTACAGCGAATAGGGACACAGGCTTGAGCCGGCTGCACCGCTACGCCACCACCCTGCGCTGGACCGGCAACCGCGGCACCGGCACCAGCGCCTACGCCGCCTATGGCCGCGACCACGAGGTGGAAGCCGACGGCCGGCCGGACCTCGCGCTGACATCCGATCCCGCCTTCCGCGGCGATCCCGCGCGCTGGAACCCCGAACTGCTGCTGCTCGCCTCGCTCTCCTCCTGCCACCAGCTCTGGTATCTGCATCTCTGCGCCGAGGCCGGGATCGCCGTGCTGGCCTACGAGGATCGCGCCGAGGCGGTGATGGAGGAGGAAGCCTCCGGCGCCGGCCGGTTCGTCGAGGCCATCCTGCGCCCCGTCGTCACCATCGCGCCAGGCAACGACGCCGCCCGCGCCGCCGCCCTGCACCGCGATGCCGGAGCAAAATGCTTCATCGCCCGGTCGATGAACTTCCCGGTCCGCCACGAACCCGAGATCCGCACCGCATGACCGAAACCAACGCCTATGGCCAGATCGTCGGCGCGCCCGTCCCCGGCTGGACGCCGCGCCCGCTTCCCGACGCCGCCGGTTTCGAGGGGCGCTATTGCCGGCTGGAACGGCTCGACCCCGCACGCCACGGCGCCGGCCTCATCGGCGGATTCCGCGCCGCACCGGACGACCGGGACTGGACCTGGTGGCGCACCGCCCGCCCGGCGGACGAACCCGCCTTCCGCGACTATGTGGATTCCATGGCCACCGCCCCCGGCCGCGTCGCCTATGCCATCATCGAGGCGGCAAGCGGCCAGCCCGCCGGCCACGCCGCCTTCATGAACATCGCCGCGGCCAACGGCGCGCTGGAGATCGGCTCGATCAACTTCACGCCGCTGCTCCGGCGCCACCGCGCCGGCACCGAGGCACTGTTCCTGATGCTCCGCCACGCCTTCGACGACCTTGGCTACCGGCGGGTCGAATGGCAGTGCAACAGCCTGAACCTGCCCTCCCGCGCCGCCGCCCTGCGTCTCGGCTTCACCTTCGAGGGCATCTTCCGCCAGAACGCCGTCACCCAGGGCCGCAACCGCGACACCGCCTGGTTCTCCATCCTCGATTCCGAATGGCCCGACCGGCGCGCCGCCCTCGATGCGTGGCTCGCGCCGGACAACTTCGACGATGCCGGCCGCCAGCGCCGCAAGCTCTCCGCCTTTCGGACATGAAACTACGCTAACCGATTGATTTCGATCATGGACAGTCCTCCGGAACCAGTCCAGACTGCCTCCCGCTTCCGATTGTCGGACGCCTGATCCACAGGGAGGATTTCAGCATGTCACGAATTGCACTCGTCACCGGCGGCACGCGCGGTATCGGCGCCGCCATCAGCGTCGCGCTGAAGGCGGCCGGCCGCACCGTCGTCGCCACCTATGCCGGCAACCAGACCGCGGCCGAGAATTTCACGGCCGTCCACGGCATCGAGACGGTGAAATTCGACGTCGGCGATTTCGAGCAGACCATCGAGGCGATCGGCCGCGTCACCAGCCGCCTCGGCCCGATCGAGATTCTCGTCAACAATGCCGGCATCACCCGCGACGCCACCCTCGCCCGCATGACCCGCGACATGTGGGATGCGGTGATCGACACCAATCTCGGCTCCTGCTTCAATCTCTGCAAGGCGACCTTCGACGGGATGAAGGAGCGCAAGTTCGGCCGCATCGTGAACATCGGCTCGATCAACGGCCAGGCCGGCCAGTACGGCCAGGTGAACTACGCCGCCGCGAAATCCGGCATCCACGGCTTCACCAAGGCGCTGGCGCAGGAAGGTGCCCGCTTCGGCATCACCGTCAACGCCATCGCCCCCGGCTATGTGGATACCGACATGGTGCGCGCCGTGCCGCCGGAAGTGCTGGAAAAGATCATCGCGAAAATCCCGGTCGGCCGCCTCGGCCATGCCGAGGACATCGCCCGCGGCGTGGTCTTCCTCACCGCCGACGAGGCCGATTTCATCACCGGCTCGACCCTGTCGATCAACGGCGGCCAGCACATGTACTGACGCTCTGCTCCGGCCCCGGTTTTTCCTCCGGGGCCGGATCTGAATGCGGTCCTATCGTCCGGGACGGAACTATTTCTTCCGGTCGAGGAAGCGGGAAATCCCCTCCCGCGCCGCCGCGTCCTGCATGTTGCAGGCCATCGCCTCGCCCGCCACCTCATAGGCCTCGGCGATGCCGAGCTCGATCTGCCGGTAGAACTGCGCCTTGCCGATGGCGAGGGCGGCGCGCGGCTTGGCGAGAATCTGCTCCACCAGCCGAGCGACCGCGTCGTCCAGCTCGGCCTCCGGCACCGCCTCGTTGATCAGGAAGCGCCGCGCCGCCTCGGCGGCATCGATCATCCCGCCGGTGAACAGCATCTCCAGCGCGGCCTTGCGCGGCACCGCGCGGGCGAGGGCGACGCTCGGCGTCGAGCAGAACAGGCCGAGATTGATGCCCGAAACCGCGAAGCGCGCGCTCGCCGCCGCCACCGCGAGGTCGCAGCTCGCGACGAGCTGGCAACCCGCCGCCGTCGCCACCCCCTGCACCCGCGCGATCACCGGCACCGGCAGCCGCTGCAAGCCGAGCATCACCCGGGTGCAGCGGGCGAAGAGGTCGCGATGCGCGTCCGCCTCCTCGCGCGCGATCATCTCCCGCAAATCGTGCCCGGCGCAGAAGGCGCGGCCATTCGCCGCCAGCACCACCACCCGCGCGCCCGCATCCGCCGCGATCTCGCCGATCGCCGCATCGAGCGCGGCGAGCAGCTCGTCGGAAAGCGCGTTGAAGCTCGCCGGCCGGTTGAGCGTGAGCGTGACCACGCCCCGCGAATCCCGCCCGATCAGCAACGGCGCGGCCAGCGTGCCGGAACCATGCGTATCCATCTCTGCTCCTTGTCCGTGAATTCAGGTCGCCGCCGCCTGCGCCACCTTCTCGGCCAGCCGCGGCGGCGCTTCCGACAGATGCTCGAAACTGTGGACGAAACTGCCGAGCCCCGCGGTCTGCGACCGCAGCTCGACCGCCAGCCCGTGCAGTTCCGCCGCCGGCAGCAGCGCCTCGGTATCGTCCCAGCCAGGCCAGCCCGCGCGCTCGGCATAGCCCAGGATCTGGCCGCGCCGGCCGGTCAGCAGCCGCTGCACCCCGGCGGTGAAACCGTTCGGCGCGCTCACCGTGATCCGGTGGATCGGCTCCAGCAGCACCGGTTCGGCCTTCGCCAGGCCTTCCGCCATGCCCGCCCGCGTCGCCGAGCGGAACGCCATGTCGGAACTGTCCACCGCGTGGAACCCGCCATCGACCAGCGTCACCGCGATATCCACCACCGGATAGCCGAACGGCCCGCGGCGGGTCGCTTCCTCGGCGGCGTCGGCCACCGCCGCGATATACTGTTTCGGCACCGCACCGCCGACGATGCGGTCGTTGAAGGCGAACCCCTCGCCGCGCCCGCGCGGCTCGATTTCCAGTTTCACATCGGCGAACTGGCCATGCCCGCCGGTCTGCCGCTTCAGCCGCGCGTGCTCGCGCACCGGCCGGCGGATCGTCTCGCGGAAGGGCACGCGCGGCCGCGCCGTCCGCACCGCGACGCCGGAGAGCCGCTCCAGCCGCTCCACCGCGCTGCCGACGTGAATTTCACCAAGCCCGGCGAGGCGCGTTTCGCCGGTTTCACCATCGCGCGTGAGCCGCAGCGCCGGGTCTTCCTCCAGCAGCTTTTCCAGCCCGCCGGCGAGCTTCACGTCGTCCTTCCGCTCCGCCGCGGCGATCGCGACCTCATGCAGCGGCGGCGGCGGCGCGGGGAACGCCATTGCCGGCGCCGCCTCGCCCAGCGTGCCGCCGGTCGCCACCCCTTCGAGCCGGCCGAGTGCCACGACGTCGCCGGCCCCGGCCTCGGCCACGCGCTGCAATTCACCCTCGGCGAAGCGCATCATCCCGCCGATCCGCACGCCGCCATAGCTCGCCCCGTCGCGCAGCGCCCCGCGCCAGACCCGGGCGAAGGACAGCTTGCCCGCCGCCCCGCGCCAGCTCGTGCGGAACACCTGCGCCAAGGCCGGCCCTTCGGGTGCGATTCCATGCCGCGCCGCCGTCGCGCCCACATCCGGCGCGTCATGCCGCAACGCCTTCCACAGCCGCAGCACGCCATGCGCATGCTCGGCCGCGCCGAACATGACCCCCGCCAGGCTGCGCGCCTCCATGTCCTTGCGGAAATGGCTGTAAAGCTCGGCGGGCGTGGGTGTCGCACCTTCGATCACCTGTTCGAGCAGTTCGTCATCCCGGTCCGCGAGGCTGTCGATCAGCGCGTCATGCGCCGCCTGCTCGGTCTCGGCCACGGCCGCCGGCAGCCCGATCCGCTCGGACGCCGCATCCGGCCGGTAGCGGAACGCCCGTTCCGAGAGCAGGTCGACATAGCCGATGACCCGTTCGCCCTCGCTTATGGGCATCTGCCGCGGCACGAGCTGCACCGCGGTTTCCGCCTGCATCGCCGCCACCAGCGCCTCGGCCGGCGCGCTCAGCGCATCCACCTTGTTGACGAAGACGAGGAAAGGCACGCCGGAGTCCTCCAGCATGCGGAACACCGGCCGCAGCGCGATCGCCCGCGACGGGTCGGGTTCGGCCACCACGACGGCGAGATCCGCCACTGCGAGCGCCGCCGCCGCCTCGTGCACGAACTCCACCGATCCGGGACAATCCAGCAACGCCCATCGCTCGCCGAGGAAATCGCAATGGGCCGGCCGCATCTCGTGGGAGGAACTTCGCTCGCGCCCGCCGCGCCTTGCCTCGCCACCGCCGGCCATCTCGACCAGCGCGGCGCTCAGCGTGCTCTTGCCGCTTCCCTGCGGACCAACCAGGGCGACGGCGCGCGGCCCGTGCGGGGCCGCTCCGTGGGCGGGGTCTTCCATGTCCTTGTCCTCCCGGCGCCGCCCACTATTCGCCCTTTTCGCCGGAATTCAAACCGGAATTTTTCTCCTCGCCATAGATATGCTCATAGAGTGCCGGATAATTCCGCTTCAGTCTGTTGGCCGCGTAACCGATCTGTTTCGAATCGGCCGGCTGGCGCAATTCCGCGTCGGTCGCCAGTTCCCACTCGCCGGGGCGCGACCGCGGATCGAGCCACCGCCATCTCGAAAACCCGCGCAGCCAGCGGAACAGCACGGCGACCATCGCCGCCATGACGATCATCTGCACGATCAGCCCGATGCGCGCGAACGGGCTCGGCGTGGCGAGCGCGATCGCCAGGGACGCCAGGAACGTCGCGCCATAGGCCGCATACGTCCCGAGCCGCAGCCAGCGGAACAGCGCCAGCATCCGCACCTTGCCCCGCCCCATCCCGCCCATCACGATGCGCATGGCCGCCACCGCGACAATGGCGAACGGCCAGACCACGTAGAGCATGAACGGCCCGACGAACCCGGCGCCCCAGATCAGCTGCGCGAGGAAGATCAGTATCAGCGCGGGCATGAAGCCCAGCACGGTCACGCCGGTCACCGCCATCGGCATCAGCGCCGCCACCGGCGGCGGCCGCGGCCGGTCGCCCGGAGCCCCGCCGCTCATCGCACCGCCTGTCGCGAACGGCGACCGCTCCGATGCGACGCGATCACGTTCATTGAAAACAGGTCGTGCGGTTCGGCCACGCCAAACAGGCTCCGCATTGCCGCTTGGGATCGGGCCATCAGGGGAGGAGCGGCGTCATGCTTGCCGAAATCCCTGGCAAACGGATTGTTCGCACTCCAGACAGTCATCGAAACCCCGGCGGCGGCAAGGTCGCGCGGTCCGCTTTCTTTTCGCGCGTTCCATTGCCACCGCCACCAGGTGTCAATCTCATCTTGAAGTTCGTGTGCCTTGAGCTGAAGCGACTGCAAGTGTTGAGCCGCCTTCTGCGCTGCTTCGCGGGTAGTCTGCGCATGGCTCGCGCGCTCGCTCACCCGTGCCGCCGACTTCATCCGGGCCGCATCATCGGCAACAGGCGTCGCAACATGTCCCGGTTTATTGAGATACGCATTCAGCTTGGCGTCGCGCGCCTTGGCGGCTTCGAGGGCGTTCTGTGCCGCGTGTGCGGAAGCGTCGGCTTCCGCCGACGTCGCGCGTACCGCCGCGAGTTTCCCCTCCGCCGCCGGCAGGAGCGCCTCCGAGCGCATGGCCTGAAAGGCCTCACGGCCTGGATCCAGCAGGGCGACAAGCGGTGCGAAGCCTTCCGTCCGGCGATAAATCGAGGATTGTTCGTACTCGTCGACCATGGCCTCGTCTCCGCTCAGATAGAGGCCGAGATCGATCGAGTCCGCGACCAGCAACGCAAGCGAGGCCGCGGTCGACGCCGCGGCACTGGTGAAGACCGGTACGGTCACCGTATCGGCTGCGATGCCCACGAATGTTCCGGTGGCGCCAATCGTGGCCATTCCAGCGGCGATGACCGTCGCCCCCGACGCCACCACGCCCATTATGTCGATCCCTACCGCTACAGTCGCCGCAATCGCAGGATGATCGGCGACAAGGTTGTGCAGCGAGCGATAGATTTCCTGCTCGGCCGCCATTTCCGCCTGGGCTTGCGCGATTTGTGCTCGCCCGTACGCAGCCATGCCCTTGTCGAACGAATTGCCGATTTCACTGAAAAATCGCCCGATCGTCGATTCAATTTTCTCGAACCGAGAACGCGGCGGCGGTGGTGGTGGCGGCTTTACGGCCCCATGCCAAGTCAGCACGAGGCTCAAACCGTCGCCCGCGTCATCGTATGTCGGCTCGCGAACGCAGACTGCCAGCCCCGCCGGGTCCCGCCAGACTATGCCCATCCGACCGGAATAGCGGGGAAATGCGAGGGCGAGAAACGATTCGACATGCATCCGCACCCCAGCCGCGCTCTGGTACGGCCCGAACCGGATTGCGCGCGCAGCCCCCGCATTGCCCAATCGTGTCGACGACATCCCGCGCTCACCTCCGGCTATAGGCACAATCAAATCATGCCGGAGACGGGCGCACAATGGCGTAACGACCGCGCCGAGCGGCTGCAATCAGTAACCGAGCGCGCATCCGTCCTTGCGCGGGTCGGACCCGCCGATCAGCACGCCGCGCCCGCGATCGATCCAGATCGCCTGGCCGCCGCCATGCGGCCGCGCATCCGGCCGGTCGTCGCGCACCACCTTGTGGCCGCGCGCGACCAGGCCTTCGAGGGTCGCCGCCGGCACCGACCGCTCGACCTCGACCTGCCCGCCGAAGGGGAAGACGCGGGCGAGATCGAGCGCCTCCTGCACGTCGAGCCCGTACTGGCGCATGTTGGTCACCAGCCAGGACTGGCCCATCGGCTGGTAATGCCCGCCCATCACGCCGAACGGCATCACCGCCTCGCCGCCCTGGGTCGCCATGCCGGGGATGATCGTGTGCATCGGCCGCTTGCCCGGGGCGATGCAGTTCGGATGGCCGCGCTGGATGCGGAAGCCCATGCCGCGATTGTGCAGCACCACGCCGGTATCCCCGGCGAGAATGCCCGAACCGAAGCTCTCGTAGGTCGAGTTGATGAACGAACAGGCATTGCCGTCCTCGTCCACCACGCAGAGATAGACGGTGTCGCGATGCAGCGGCAGCGCCGTCTCGCCGGCGCGCGGCAGGTCCACCATCGCCCGGTCGTCGCGGATCAGCGCCCGCAGCCCGCCGAGATAGTCATCGCTCAGCAGATGCGCGACCGGCACCTCCGCCTGGTCCGGGTCGGCCAGCAGCGCGTCGCGATCGCGATAGACGAGGCGCGCCGCCTCGATGTGCCGGTGCAGCCGGATCGGCCCCATCGGCCCGTCCGGCGCCGGGCCGAACCCTTCGAGAATGCCGAGCAGCATCAGCGCCAGCAGGCCCGAGCCGTTCGGCGGGCATTCCCAGATCGTCAGCCCGTCGAAATCGCGCCTGATCGGGGTGACGAATTTCGCCGCGGTGCGGCCGGCGGCGAAATCCGCCTCGGCATGCACGCCGCCGCGCGCCCGCAGTTCGGCCACGATCGTGGCGGCAATCGGCCCCTCGTAGAACGCCTTCGCCCCGTCCTTGGCGATCGCCCGCAGCGTGCGGGCAAGCTCGGGCTGGCGGAACATCGTGCCTGCGACCGGCGCGGCGCCGCCCGGCAGCAGCGCGGCGGCGCCGCTGCGGCGCAACTTGCCCTCGGAAATCTTCCAGTCGAAGGCGACGCGCGGATGCACCGGATGCCCCTCCTCGGCATAGCGGATCGCCGGCGCCAGCGCCGCATCGAGCCCGCGCCGCCCATGCGCCGCGAGCAGCGTCTCCCAGGCGGAGACGGCGCCCGGCACGGTGACGGCATGGGCCGAGATGTTGTCGAACTGGGCGATTCCCTGGGACTCGAAATAGTCGACCGTCGCGCCGGCGGGGGCGCGGCCGGAGCCGTTCAGCGCGATCACCTCGGGGCTGCCGGCCTTCTTGTAGAGGCAGAAGCAGTCGCCGCCGATGCCGGTCGATTGCGGCTCGATCACGCCGAGCACCGCCGCCGCCGTCACCGCCGCATCGAGCGCGTTGCCGCCCGCCCGCAAGGCGTCGAGCGCGGCGAGGGTCGCCGCCGGCATCGAGGTCGCCGCCATCGCCCGCCCCGCGTAAACCGCGCTGCGGCCCGGAAAATCGAAATCGCGCATTCTCTGGACACTCCTGTAACGATCTGCCGAATCAAATCGCACTCCGCCGCCGGATTGACAATGCGCCCGCGCTGGCCAATGCAGCCTCATGGCCGAGAACCCGCCCCCGACGATCACCTATGACGATTTCGCCCGTGTGGACATCCGCGTCGGCACCATCGTCGATGCCAAGCCTTTCCCCGAGGCCCGCAAGCCCGCCATCCGCCTGTGGATCGATTTCGGCGGCGCGCTCGGCGTCAAGCGCTCCTCGGCGCAGATCACCGTGCATTACGCGCCGGACCGGCTGATCGGCCGGCAGGTCTGCGCCGTGGTCAATTTCCCGCCCCGCCAGATCGGCCCCTTCATGTCCGAGGTGCTCACCCTCGGCATGCCGGACGAAAACGGCGAGGTCGTGCTGATCCGCCCCGATTTCACCGTGCCCGACGGAGGACGCCTGTTCTGATGGCCACGCATTACTACACCGTCTCGTGGGACCAGCTTCACCGCGACTCCAAGGCGCTGGCCTGGCGGCTCAACGCGCTGGCGCCGTTCGATGGCATCGTCGCGATCACCCGCGGCGGGCTCATCCCGGCCGCCATCGTCGCCCGCGAGCTGGAATGCCGCCTGATCGAGACCGTCAGCATCGTCACCTATGACGAGGAGCGGATCGGCAAGCCCACCATCACCAAGCCGCCCACCGCCGCAGGCGACGGCGCGGGCTTCCTGATCATCGACGATCTGGTCGATACCGGCACCACCGCGCGCGAGGTGCGCCAGCTTCTCCCCCGCGCCCATTTCGCCACCGTCTACGCCAAGCCGGCCGGCAAGGCGCTGGTCGACACCTTCATCACCGAGGTCTCGCAGGACACCTGGATCCTGTTCCCCTGGGACACCGAGCCGCAATTCGTCGCCCCCATCGCCCGCGCCGGCACGCCGCCGCGCGGGGCCTAGTGTCCCGCCCCTGAAATTCGTGGATGAATTTCAGGGACAAGCAGGCCGCTGAACGATTGTTTTTCACTGTCCACTTTGAATCTGGTGGATCGGGCCGATGATGAATCGGCCCGGCTCTCCGTCCATCGCCTG
>NZ_AFPR01000168.1:0-4415 GCF_000219295.1 Acidiphilium sp. PM | reverse complement strand
GATGTCGTTCAGCACGCCAGTTTCGTTGTTCGCCGCCATGACGCAGGCGAGTGCCGGGCGGTGCGCGGCCAGCAGGGCGGCGAAGCCGGCCTGGTCGAGCCGGCCGGCGGCATCGACCGGGGCGATGAGGGCGGCGGGGGCGGCGGCGCGCACGGCATCGTGCTCGGTGGCGCCGATCACGATGGCGCCGCCGCCGGCGAGGCCGTGGATCGCCATCGCGTTCGCCTCGGTCGCGCCCGCGCAGAAGACGACGTTTTCCGGCCGGGCGCCGAGGCGTGCGGCAAGGGCGGCGCGGGCGGATTCGAGCAGCTTGCGCGCGGCCCTGCCATCGGCGTGGACGGAGGCCGGATTGCCGACGAGATCGAAGGCGGCGAGCACCGCCTCGCGGGCTTCGGGGCGCAGCGCCTCGGTCGCGTTGGCGTCGAGGTAGAGGCCCGGCTCAGCCCCGGGCAACGGGCTCGTCATGGTCGGTTTCGCGCGGCCCGGCACGATCCGGTTCGCGCCGCTCGGCATGTTCCGTTTCGCGCCGTTCGGCATGCTCCGTTTCGCGCCGTTCAGCGCGGGCCATGCGGGCCTCGAGGTCGGTCAGTTCGGTGCGCAGCCGCTCGATCTCGCCCAGCAGCGGGTCGAGGCAGGGGTCGCAGGGCGTGCCGTAGGGGTCGAAGCGGGGCTTGGGCGGGCGGGTCGCCGAGCCGCGCTCGACCGGGCGGGCGGGGATGCCGACCACCGTGGTGTTCGCCGGCACGTCGGCCACCACCACGGCGTTGGCGCCGATGCGGGCGTTCTCGCCGATCAGGATGTTGCCCAGCACCTTGGCGCCGGCGCCGATGATGACGTTGTTCGCAACCGAGGGATGGCGCTTGCCGCGCTCGCTCGACGTGCCGCCGAGCGTGACCTGATGGTAGAGATAGACATCGTCGCCCACTACCGCGGTTTCGCCGATGACCACGCCCATGCCGTGATCGATCATGCAGCGGCGGCCGATCGTTGCCCCCGGATGGATCTCGATGCCGGTCGCCATGCGGGCGAGATGGGAGATGAACCGCCCGGCCAGGCGCAGCCGGCGCTGCCAGAACCAGTGCGCGACGCGGTGCAGCAGGACGGCATGCAGGCCCGGATAGCACAGCAGGACCTCGAGATCCGAACGGGCAGCGGGGTCGCGCTGGCGGTAGGCCCGGATGGTCTCACGCAAAAACATGCGGCTCATGCGACATTTCCGTGGAAAATTTCAATCCTATCCACTAATTGTGGATGCCTCCGGCGAGATGTGGCGCTGCGGAGCCGGATTGAAAGCACAGGGAGAAACATTTTTGGCAAGGGCCCGGCCCGGCGAACACGGCGGAATGGCACGGCCCTCCGCTGGCTCTTTGGACTGCCGCATTGAACGGGCCAGACGCGAATCACACGGTTCATCCTTACGAGAGACAATGATTGTCACGTTCAGGAGAGTAGGTATGCAGACCGGACCGGTCAATAATGCGCGGATTATGCCTATATATAGTGGTAGCCTAGTCCGATTTCCCGGATCCGGCGGCACCTGAACGGATTCGCCGAGCGGCCGGGGGGCCGCGTTGACCGGAACCTTCGATATCCGCCCATCCCCGATATCGGATGACCTGACGATCGAGTGAGAAAGACCAGACAAGACCATGCCTGAAGTTATGTTTGCCGGGCCGGACGGCCGACTTGAAGGACGCTATCATCACGCCAAGGACCGCGGCGCGCCGCTTGCCCTCGTGCTGCACCCGCACCCGCTGCATGGCGGGACGATGAACAACCGCATCACCTACACGATGTATCAGGTGTTCCAGCGCCTCGGCTTCTCGGTGATGCGGTTCAATTTCCGCGGCGTCGGCCGCAGCCAGGGCAGTTATGACGGCGGGATGGGCGAGATCAACGACGCCGCCGCCGCGCTCGACTGGATGCAGGCGCTGAACCCGGGACATGGCGGGCTGTGGATTTCCGGCTATTCCTTCGGCGCCTTCGTCGGCATGCAGCTGCTGATGCGCCGGCCGGAAGTGTCGGGCTGGATCAGCGTCGCTCCGCCGGCGGCGCATTACGATTTCGGCTTCCTCGCCCCCTGCCCTTGCGGCGGCCTGATGATCCACGGCGACGCCGACGAGCTGGTGCCCGAGATTTCGGTGCGCAAGCTGGTGGACAAGCTGAACACGCAGAAGGGTGTCGCCGTCGATTACCGCGTGCTGGAGGGCGCCGATCACGTGTTCGCCAACCATGCCGACGCGATCGGCCAGGCGGTGGAGGCCTATGTCAGCGGCGAGATCGCCCGCAAGCACATGGCGCTGGCCGCCGACTGAGCCCCTGATCGCGACGCAGTCCGCAACGCCCGGCCCCGCGAGGGACCGGGCGTTTTTCATGGGGCGCCGGAAGCCGGCCCCGAATCGGCGACATGAAGTTCGATTCCGAGCGTGCCGATCAGCGCGGCGATCGGCGGCGGCGGCGGCTGGTCGGTATAGAGGGCGGAAACCTGCGCGAGCGTGCCGATCCGCACCATCGCCGGGCGGCCGAATTTCGAATGGTCGGTCACCAGCACGACACGGCGGGCATTGCGGATGATCGCCTGCGAACAGATCACCTCGTCCATGTCGAAATCGTAGAGCGCGCCGTCGGCATCGATGCCGGAGACGCCGATGATGCCGATATCGACGCGGAACCGGTCGAACATGTCGCGGGTGGCCTGGCCGGTGATGCCGCCATCGCGGTTGCGCACCATGCCGCCGGCGACGATGACGCGGAAATCGGTGTCCTCGCTCATGATCCGAGCGACGTTGAGGTTGTTGGTAATCACCGAAAGGTCGTGATGGCCGAGCAGGGCGCGGGCCACCTGCTCCGTTGTCGAACCGATATTGATGAAAAGCGAGGCGTGTTCGGGAATGTCCGCCGCCACCATGTCGGCGATGCGCTGCTTCGCCTCGAGATGCACGACGCGGCGGCGCTGGTATTCCATGTTCTCGACGCTGGAGGGCAGGCCGGCGCCGCCGCGATAGCGGCTGAGCTTGCCGTCCGCCGCGAGGGCATTGAGATCCCGGCGGATGGTCTGCACCGTCACGTCGAAATGGCGGGCCAGCGCCTCGATGGTCTGAAATCCGTTCGAGCCGACCAGGGCGACGATTTCGGCCCGCCGGCTGATGGATGCGGAATTGTCCGACACGCGCTTCCCCCTGTTTCAGGCGCGATGCCGGCCGGCCGGCTTTCGCTTGCGAACATCATTGGAGCACGGCGGATCAAAACGCAACCATCGTCCCCGCATCCAGCGCTTTCCGACCCCGAAGGATCGGATGCCATGCCTTATCATATTGACAATCAGAGCGACGGTTCACGGAGACAAAAAAACCCGGCGGACAGTGCCGCCGGGTCGATTTCGTCCGGAGAACCGGAAGCAGGGCGGCGGTCAGTCGCCCTTCTTGCTCCGGGGCGAGCCGGAAGCGGGCGCCTGGCTCGCGGGCTTGGTGCCGAGACCGATCTTCTTGGCAAGGTTGGAGCGCTGCTTCGCATAGGCGGGCGCGACCATCGGATAGTCGTTCGCAAGGCCCCAGCGTTCACGATACTGTTCAGGCGTCAGGTTATAGGCCGACTTCAGATGACGGCGAAGCATCTTGAGCTTCTTTCCGTCTTCGAGACAGATAATGTAGTCGTTGAAGACTGACTTCTTCGGATTGACAGCCGGTTCCAGCGGCGGCGGCGGTTCCTCGACTGGCTGCTCGGTGCCGCTGAGGCTCTGATAGACATCCCGGATGAGCGCCGGCAGCATTTCGGCGGAAACCGAATTGTGCGATACATGCGCCGACACGATCTGCGCCGTCAGTTGAAGGAGTTGCTGGTTATCCTGGCTCTCCGGCATGATTTGTCCTTTTATGAAGTCAAAAACAATGTTGAACTTCCGGCTGATTTGGAACATTTCCGGATGAATTGCAAGAATTTGCCGCAAAAAATCGTCCGAAAGGAGCAGGTAATTCGGGTAACAACTGTTCCATTTTTTGTGCATGATTAGGAAACGGTAATGCAGGACACGAAAATCATGGAACTCCCCGCCCATGACAGGGCAATCGACATTACTGCCGAAACCTGTCCGATGACTTACGTGCGCACGCGACTCGCGCTCGATTCGATGGCGGCGGGCGAGGTTTTGCTGGTCCGGTTGCGCGGCGCGGAGCCGCGGGCGAACGTTCCCCGCGCGGCGTCCGACCAGGGTCACGACCTGCTCGACATGGTCGATCTGCCGGATGGCAGCGCTATTCTGGTGATCCGGAAAGCCGAAGACTGAACAGAAGGGCATCGCGCCCGGCGCCATAGTAATCGCGCCGGCGGCCGGCGGCGATGAAGCCGGCGGCGCGGTAGAGGGCGATGGCCGCGGCGTTATCGGCCTCGACCTCGAGGAACACGGTTTCGGCCCCCGC
>NZ_AFPR01000169.1:0-11628 GCF_000219295.1 Acidiphilium sp. PM | reverse complement strand
CGCCGGACGCGGCGGTGAGCACCAGCGTGCCGGTGCCGTTCCCGGCAACGCCGACATCGTTATGGGCCGCGGCATCGAGCAGCAGTGCCCCCGAACTCGCGATCAGGCTGACCGCGAGCGTCTCGGCGGCCAGCCCGAAGCCCGCCAGCAGCGCGGCCGGATCGTCGGCGATGGCGAGGCCGAGCGTCTGCGCGACGCCGGCGGTGAGCGGCAGACTCGCCGGCGGCGCGACGAAGGCGGGCGGCGAATCGGCAAGGGCCTGCACCGCGATGGTCGTCGCCAGCGTCGTCCCGCCGCTCGTGGCGCTGACGCCGAGCGTGCCGGTCCCGCTCGCCGAGGCGCCGATGGCGAGGCTCGCCAGCGCATCGTTCACCTGCGTTGCGGTGCCGCTGATGGTGATCGCGTTGCTGCCCAGTGCAACCGTCGCCCCGCCCGCGCTGCTGGCGGAAAATGCGTAGGCACCCGACAGGGTGACGCTCGCCGGGGCCCCCGCCGCCAGCCCGCCCAGCGTGAAGCCGCAAGGCGGCACGCCCGCAACCGAGGACAGCGCCAACCCGTCGATCAGCCCGATCGCATCCGGCCCGATAATCTGGAACGTGCCCGACATGCCGCCCTCCAAGGTAAGGGCGGCATGATATTATTCTACCTAAAGTAGTTCAACCGGGGAATTTCGCCTTAACCGCGAAGTTCGCGGCGCAGGATCTTGCCGGTCACGGTCTTGGGCAGGTCGTCGATGATCTCCACCGTGCGGGGATATTTGTAGGCGGCCATGCGCTCCTTGCAGAAGGCGATGATCTCCTCCTGTGTCGCGCTGGTGCCGGGCCGCAGGCTGATCACGGCCTTCACCGTCTCGCCGCGATAGGAGTCGGCGACACCCACCACCGCCGCCTCGCGCACGGCGGGATGGGTATAGAGCACGTCCTCCACCTCGCGCGGCCAGACCTTGTAGCCGGCGGCGTTGATCATGTCCTTCTTGCGGTCGACCAGGTAGAACCAGCCGTCCTTGTCCATGAAGCCGACATCGCCGGTATGGAACCGGCCGTTGCGGATCGCCTCGGCGGTCTTGTCCGGCTTGTTCCAGTAGCCCGGCACGATCATCGGCCCCTGGCTGACGATCTCGCCGACCTCGCCCACCGGCAGTTCCCGCCCCTCGTCGTCGCAGATCCAGGAGATGGTGTTGTAGGCCGGCACCCCGATCGACAGCGCGCCCGAGGCCGGATCGACCGGCGCCTCGCGCGAGAGCGGCACGACATGCGTGGGCGAGTTGGTCTCGGTCAGCCCGTAGCCGTTATGGATGTAATGGCCGAACGTCTCGCGGAAGGCGGTGACCACGCTGGGCGGAATCGGCGCGCCGCCGGAGTAGATCCTGGTCATCGAGGCGAGCTTGGCGGGGGCCGCGTCCGGATGGTTCATCATCGCGATGAAGGCGGTGATGGCGCCGATGGTGAAGGCCGCCTTGTGTTCCTCGATCGCGTCGAGCATCACGCCCGGCTCGAAGCGATAGGCGAGGATCAGCGGGGAGGCGGTGATGAAGGCGGCGGCGATATGGCCGATCAGCCCGGTGATGTGGAACAGCGGCGCGATGCCGAGGATCGGCGCGCCCTCGCCCAGCCCGATCCAGTCGCGATAGGTCTGGGCGTTGAAGGTGACGTTGCCGTGGGTGTTCATCGCCCCCTTGGGCACGCCGGTCGTCCCCGAGGTGTAGACGAGGAAGGCGATGTCGTCCGGCTTGTAGGATGGCGCCGGCGGCAGCGCCCCGCCCGCCGCGATCGCCGCCTCGAAATCGACCGTGCCGGCGCAGGCCACGCGCTGCGTCGCGGCGAAGAGGCGCCTGTCGTTGCGGGTCTGGAAGGCGAGCGCCGAGGTGGTCAGCACGATCTGCGGCCGCAGGCCCGGCTCCAGCGCGCCCACCGTCTCCTCGAAGGTGGTGTCGTGGCAGACGACCGCCTTCGGCGTGCAGTCGGCGAACAGGATGCCGATCTCCCGCGCCCGGTTCATCGGGTTCACCGCCACCGCGATTCCCCCCGCCTTCCAGGCGCCGAGAATGGCGATGACGAATTGCGGCACGTTCTGCAGGTAGACCGCCAGCCGGTCGCCCGCGCCGAAGCCGTGCGCCGCGAGATAGCCGGCCAGACCGTCGCTCAGCCGGTCGAGCTCGGCATAGCTGATCCGGCCGTCGAAATAGAGAATGGCCGGCGCCTGCGGCGCCCGCGCCACGGCGGCGCGGAACATCGCCAGCGCATCGGTGAACTCGGGCACGATCTCGGCGGGCTGGCCCGCGTCGTAGAGCGCGAGCCAGGGTTTCTCGTCGTAGATGCTCATCCAGGCGTCCTTACTTGATCACGACGGGGTTCACCGGCGCGCCGGTGCCGTTGACGACCTTGAGCGGTGCGGCGGTGTAGAGGAAGGTCCACTGCCCGTCCTTCGCGCAATCATCGGCGAGGTCGTCGAGGGCGGCGATCTCGGTGAAGGTGACGCCGAGATTGCGCATCAGCGCGTTGTGCAGCGGCAGCACCACGCCGGAGACCGGGTCGGCGGTGATCTCGTTGGCGATCGTGTCGGTGACGAGATTGGGAATCTCCATCTCGTGGAACCATTTCACCAGTTCCTTCGAGTAGGTCAGGCCCGGCTCCATGAAATCCTTGTAGAACTCGTCCTTCTCGCGCTTGTAGTAGGAGCCGATCCAGCCGGTGCGGATGATCAGGATGTCGTGCTTCTCGATCTTCGTGCCCTGCTTCTCGGCCGCCGCCATGAGGTCTTCGTGGGTGAAGGTCTCGGCGCGTTCCAGCCAGGGCTTGCCGCGATGGCGGGCCATGTCGATCAGGATGCCGCGGCCGACGATGCCGCGCTCGGCGATCGGCAGCACGCTGGCCTTGGTCATGCCGCCCGCGGTGGTGCGCGCGTCATAGCCGTTGTAGAGCGTGTCGTCGCACCAGACATGGCCGAGCGCGTCATACTGCGTCGAGCCCTGGAGATACATGAACAGCACGTCGTCGGCGTATTCGGCGTGGCCGGGGAAGACCGGCCCCTTGCCGCACATGTAATGGCCCTTGTCCATCACGTTGATCCGCACCGGGTCCTTGCGGCCGGGCCAGACCGGGTCGCCCTTGGGGTGGCACATCTGGATCTGCAGGGTGAAGGTCTTGCCCTGCTTCACCGACTGCACGCCGCGCAGCACCTCCTGGCTGGTGAGAAAGTTGAGGCCGCCGACCTCGTCGTCCGGCCCCCAGCGGCCCCAGTTCTTCGGATCGTCCTTCAGCAGTTCGGTGACGGGAATCTCGGCGCGCAGTGATCCGGCCATCTTCGTTTCCTCCATGATGGGGCGGATCGTTGCCGCCCGGGCGCATCCTGCAACGCGCATCCGGGCGGCACAAGAGGCAGCGAGACTGCCGGGCTCAGGCTGTTTCCGTCTGGAACACCGCGGCCGGATGTTCGTCCGCCGGGCCGAAGAACTCGAAGCGCAGCCGCTCTTCCGGCACGCCGAGCCCGGCGAGCCCGCCGATCACCGCGCGCATGAAGGGCTTCGGACCGCAGACATGGAACACCGTGTCCGCCGGCACGTGCGCGTGCAGGAAGGCGGCGGTGACGAGCCCTTCGCGATCGTAGTCGATGCCCGGCCGGTCCTCCTCGGCGGGCTCGGCGTAGAACGTCGCGGTCGAGACGCCGGGCGCCCGCGCCTCCAGCGCGCGGACATGCTCGCGCATGGCGTGGACGCGGCCGTTCAGCGCGCCATGCACCCAGAAGGTCGGCCGCTCCGGCGACGCCGCCACGATGGTCTCCAGCATGCTGACCATCGGCGTGAGGCCGACGCCGCCGCTGACCAGGGCGACCGGTGCCGTCGACGCGGGATCGAGGAAGAAGTCGCCCGCCGGCGCGGCCACGCGCAGGATGGTGCCGGGCACGGCGTGATCGTGCAGCCAGTTGGAGATCCGGCCCATCTTCTCGCGCTTGACGCTGATGCGATAGGCACGGTCGTTCGGCGCGCAGGAAATCGAATAATTGCGCCGCTGCTTGCCGGTGCCCGGCAGGTCGAAGGCGAAGCCGAGATACTGGCCGGGGCGATGGCGCACCACCGTCCCGCCATCGGCCGGCACCAGCGTGAACGACCGAATGACGCTGCTTTCTTCCACGACCTCCTCGACCGCGAAATCCCGCCAGCCGTTCCAGCCGCCCGGCGCGGCGGCGAGATCGCGATAGATCGCGGCCTCGCGGCCGATCAGCAGCTCGGCGAGGAACCAGTAGGCCTCGCCCCAGGCGGCGAGGATCTCGGCACTCGCCGCATCGCCCAGCACGTCGCCGATCGCGGCGAGCAGCGCGGTCGCCACATGCGGATAATGCTCGGGCAGGATGTTCAGCGCGACATGCTTCTGCGCGATCCGCTCGACCGCGCCGGCCATCGGCGCGAGATTGTCGATATGCCGCGCATAGGCCAGCACGGCGCCGGCCAGCGCCTTCGGCTGCGCGCCGGCCGCATCCTGATGCGACTGGTTGAACAGCTCGGCGATCGCCGGGTTGCGGAACATCAGCTCGTACATCCGGCGGGTAATGGCAAGGCCGTGCTGGTCGAGCGCGGGCACCGTGGCCTTGATCAGGGCAATCGTGCGGTTGGAAAGCGGAGCGGGCATGGGCAATCTCTTTCTGCAGCCGGAGGATGGTTACCGTCTTAAAGGTGTATTTTCGGTGCAGGTTTTATGCGGAACCGAATTCGGTATTACCAATACCTGTTTTGAGAACCACCCATGCGCGACCCGGCCTCGACAGGCCGGCCCGCGCGTGAGCAACGCATTTTCGATTCAGGAAGCCATCCGGCCGCGCGGCCTTCGGGCGCGGCCTAATCGGCGTCGGCGGTCTCGAACTCGACGTCGCGATGCACGTGCACCGACATGAGAACGCCGAATGCCAGCATCACCGCGGTCAGCGCCGAGCCGCCATAGGAGACCAGCGGCAGCGGCACGCCCCCCACCGGGATGAGGCCCATCACCATCGCGAGATTGACGAAACAGTAGAGGAACAGGTTCGTCGAGATGCCGAGCGCCACCAGCCGGCCGAACTGGTGCCCGCAGCGCAGGGCCGTATAGGTCGCCATCGCCACCATCGAGAGCAGGATGGACACCAGCACGAGCGACCCGGCGAAGCCGAATTCCTCGGCGATGATGGTGAAGACGAAATCGGTCTGTTTCTCGGGCAGGAAGTTGAGCTGGTTCTGCGAGCCGTGCAGGAACCCCTGCCCCCACATGCCGCCCGAGCCGAGCGCGATCTTCGACTGGATGATGTTGTACCCCGCACCGAGCGGATCGCGCCCGGGATGGAGGAAGGTGAGGATCCGTTCCTTCTGGTAGCCGTGCAGGTGATGATAGGCGAAGGGCGCGATGACCGCGACGAGCCCGATCACGATCGCGAATTTCCACCAGCGCACGCCGGCGCCGAGCATCACCGCGCCGCCGATGCTCATGGTGATCACGGCGGTGCCGAGATTGGGTTCCTTGAGGATCAGCCCGGCGGGAACAAGGATCGCGAGCGCCGGGGGGATGAGGAAGAGCGGATTGCCGACCCGTTCGTGGCTGGCCCGGTGGAACCACGATGCCAGCGCCATGGCGAGGAACAGCTTCATCAGCTCGGAGGGCTGCACGTGCACGCCACCGAGGTCGAGCCAGCGCTTGGCGCCAAGCCCCACATGGCCGAATTTCCAAACCGCGACCAGCAGCAGCACGCCCACCCCGTAAAGCGGCCAGGCGAGTTTCGCGATCAGCCGGATATCGACCATCGCGATCGCGATCATCATGATCAGCGCGGCGAAGAAACGCTCGATCTGCGGCGTGGCATAGGGCTGGCCGTGGCCGCCGGCCGCCGAATAGAGCGCCGCATAGCCGATCCCCGCCACCGCGCAGCATGCGAGAACGAACAGCCAGTTCACCCGCAGCAGCTTGGCGGCGATGCCGGTGCCGCGCTCGTAATAGGGCTTGTAGGTCTTGTCGGTCAGCAGCGTGTTCATGCCGGCCCCTCCCCGACGAGCTTCGCCTGCGGCGCCTCGATCACGGTTCCCGGCGGTGCCGCGGTCAGGTCCCGGGTCAATGCGGCGGTGACCAGGTCACGGGCGATCGGCGCCGATGCCGACGCGCCCTCGTTGCCGTGCTCGACCGCCACCGCCACGGCGACGCGGGGGGCGTGCACGGGCGCAAAGGCGATGAAGAAGGCGTTGGGCCGGAACTTCCAGGGCAGCGTCGCGTCGTCCAGATTGGCCTTTTCCTCGGCCTGGGTATTGTCGTGCACCTGTGCCGTGCCGGTCTTGCCCGCCATGAACACGCCCGGCAGGGCGAGGCGCGAGGCATAGCCCGTGCCCTTCGGCGTGTTCACCACATCGAACATGCCCTGGCGGACCGCGGCAAGGCCACGCTCGTCAAGGCCGAGATGCGGCCAGCGATCCGGCATGTCCTCGTGCAGCAGATCATGCCCGATCCCGCGCGCGATATGCGGCTCCACCGCCCGCCCGGTGGCGATCCGCGCCGTCATGGTCGCAAGGCCAAGCGGCGTCACCTGGGTATAGCCCTGCCCGATCCCCTGGATGACGGTGTTGCCCTTGGTCCAGACCAGCCGGCGCTTCCGCGCCCAGGCGGTCGTCGGCAGAAACCCCTCGGAGACGGCGGGCAACCCCAGCGGCAGCTTGCCGATCAGCCCGAGGCGCCGCCCCATCGCCGCGATCCGGTCGATCCCGACCGCCAGGGCGACGTGATAGAAGAACACGTCGCAACTCTGCTGCAGGGCGCTGACCACGTTGACATGGCCGTGGCCGTAATGATCCCAGCAGTAGAAGACATGATCGCCGAGCTTGAGATAGCCGGGACAGAAGAAGGTCGTGTCCGGCGTGATCGCGCCGCATTGCAGCGCCGCGAGCGCGGCGCAGGGCTTGAAGGTCGAGCCGGGCGCGTAAAGCCCCCTGGTCGCCCGGTCGCTCATCGGGTGGCGCGGGTCCGACATCCAGGATTTCCACACCGATTCGGGAACGCCCGTGTCGAAGAGCGACGGATCGAAACTCGGCTGGCTCGCCATGGCGAGGAGCTCGCCGTTGATCGTATCGATCATCACGGCCGCGCCGGACTGCCCGCTCAACCGCTGCGCCGCGATCGTCTGCAGCCCGGCGTCGAGCGTGGTCTGCACCGTCCGGCCCTGCACCCCGTTGTCGCGGTCGAGCACGCGGACGACCGATCCGTGCACGTTCACCTCGGTCTGCACGATCCCGGGCGTCCCCCGCAGCACGTCGTCGCGCACCCGCTCGACGCCGGCGCGGCCGATCCGCATCCCCGGCAGCGCGAGAACGGGATCGGAGGCGGCTTCCTTCTGGGTGGGGCGGGCGACATAGCCGATGAGATGAGCCAGCTGCGCGCCGAACGGATAGACCCGCGATGCGCCGACATCGACGAACACCCCCGGCAGATCGGTCGCGTTCACCTCGATCCGCGCCATGTCGTTCCAGTCGAGATAATCTTTCAGAAGCAACGGGATGTAATGCGGCTTTCCGACCAGATCGCGCATGATCCGGGCGGTTTCGCCCGCATCGAGGCCGACGATGCGCGAAAACCGCTCGACCACCGCCCGCGGGTCCGGCGCCTCGATCATCATGAACATCGCCCGCCAGTGCCGCTTGTTGCCGGCGAGGACGGTGCCGTAGCGATCGGTGATCAGCCCGCGCAACGGGGCGACCAGGCGTTCGTTGATCGAGTTGTGCTTGGCCAGCGTGGCGTATCGTCCATGCTCCAGCACCTGCATCCGATACAGCCGCAGGCCGAGCAGGCCGAACACGCCGAGTTCCGCCGCCCCGAGCAGCAGGGCCCGGCGGGTGAAGAT
Source organism: Acidiphilium sp. PM (assembly GCF_000219295.1). Lineage (NCBI taxonomy): Bacteria > Pseudomonadati > Pseudomonadota > Alphaproteobacteria > Acetobacterales > Acidocellaceae > Acidiphilium > Acidiphilium sp. PM. The sequence goes on along the minus strand of NZ_AFPR01000169.1, from coordinate 3,786 downwards.
CGGCCGCAACTGGCGTTCGCGCTTCATGCCCGCCTCAGGCCTGTTCCGGCGCGGCCGGGCCGGCATGCGCGCGCGACAGCGGCACCGCCACCAGCGGATAGAACAGAATGCTGATCCCCGCCTCCATCAGCGCGGGCGCGATGGGCAGCAGCGTGAGATCGAGCGTCGCGCGGATCACCCATTCCAGTGCGACGACAATCGCGACGCAGCCGGCGAAGGCCAGCCAGACCAGCATGAAACCCTGCCTGAGCAGGAGGCGGCGGGACATTCCCACCGCCGCCTGTTCCAGCAGCAGCAGGACCGACCAGACGCCGAGCGGCACGTTGCCCAGCAGCCCGAGCAGGACGCCGATCAGCGCGACCACCGGCGCCGGCAACGCGCCGGGGCGATACAGCGTCCAGAAGAATACCGACGACATGACGAACCCGGCGCGCAGTTCCGCCTGGGCCGGCAGCAGCCCCGGCAGGGCCAGCAGCACCATCACCACGACGATCGCCGCGGTCGGCAGCATGTGGCGCGCCGCCCGGTCGAGCGCGCGCCAGAGATCCATGAAGTCGATCATCGATGGACCCGCCTTCGGGTCACCGCGCCTTGGCGATCGTTGCGTTGGACGCCACATCGGTCGAGCCGCCGGTGCCGTACTCGAAAATGCGCAGGACCCGCAGACTGTCGAGCCGGGCGAACGGCACCACCTCCGGGTCGTTCCGTCCGGCGTAATGGACGATGCCGACCGGCAGCCCGTTCGGGAAAATGCCGCCGACGGCGCTGGTCAGCACGATCGCCCCCTCGCGCGGCGGCTTTCCCGGCGTCCAGTACAGCAGCCGCGGCGACGCGGTATTCTGCCCGACCATGATCGCCCGCTCGCCGTCCCGCCCGATCGCGACGGGCACCTTGCTGTTCAGGTCGGTGATCAGCAGGACGCGGGCGGAACGCGACCCGGCCTCGATCACCCGGCCGACCACGCCGGCGCCGTCCATGGCCACCGCGTCGCGGACATCGCCGGGGTGGCGCGGCAGCGTCACCATCACCGAACGCGCATAAAGCCCGCCGAGATCGGCAATGACGCGGGCGGTGAAGAAGCTCGGCGTCGGCGTCGGCACATAGTGCAACTGGGATTTCAGCGCCTCGTTCTGCGCCTCGAGCGCCAGGGCGACGGCCCGCCACCGCCGCAATTCGTGATTCTGGACCCGCAGCGCCGCGTTCCGCGCGCGCAGGTCGAACCATGTGCCGACCGCGCCGCGATCGGTCTCGACCGCGCGGACAGGCGCCGCCGCGGCCCGGTAGAGCGGCGCAAGCGCGTCATCGACCTGGGTGCGGAGGAACACGCCGAGACGGCGATCCGCCCGCCCGGCCAGAACCAGCGCAAGCGACATCATCAGCATCACGGGAAGAGTCAGCCGCGAGAGAGCTGTTCTGACAGGCATGGACAGCCGCAGCATGCGGCAAGCTCCGCTTAGCAAAGGGATACGATGCGGATCGTCTTACGCCAATCGCGGCCCGAGTCCAAGAACGGGTTTTCCCTTTCCCCGCGAATCACGAATTTTCGTCGGGTTTGTCCTCGCGTTTTTGCAGGTATTCGGCCAGCGCCCCGAGAACGAGCCCGGCGAAGACCAGTCTCGCCGGCTCACGCCGCAACAGCGCGGCGAACACCGCCAACCCCTCGCGCACCACCCCGGCCCGCGCCGCGGCGGCGAGCGGCCGCGGCCGGCTGCGCCAGGCATAGGTGCCGATCCCATACAGCAGGGCGGAGAGCAGAACACAGGCTCCGGCGAACACGAACGGCGCGTAAACCGGACCGATCGCCGCGGCCACCGCCTGTTCGGCGGCGACGAGCAGGAACACCAGCCCGATCAGCAGCACGACGACGGCAGCAACGCCGAGCCCGACCCTCAGGCCGAGCCGCCGCATGGTCGCGCCGTCGAAGAAGAGTTCGGTCAGGAAGCGCAGCACGTCAGCGCCCCGCCGGGGGCGGCACGCGGGTCACCGCGCGCGGCGCCGGCGAAACAGATGCGCCGCGACGAACCCGAGCCCGGCGGCGACGGCCAGCGCCGCCAGCGGCTTCTCCCGCACCGACTGCCCGATCCGCCCGGTCACCGCCCCGCCCTGCAGGCGCAGGTCGCGGCTCAGCGCATCGAGTTCGCGCTCGATCACCGCCAGCCGGCCATCGAGCGCGCCGCGCAGTTCCGTCAGCTTCTGCGGTCCGTCGCCGAAATCGCGCGCGGCCTCGCCGGCAAGGCGGCCCAGCCTGGTGCGCAGATCGTCGAACTCGTGCTGGAAGCGGCCGAATTCGCTTCCCAGCATGTCCGCCGCCTCTTTCCGCCTTGCATTCCAGTCCGCCATCCCGGCCTCCTTTCGCGCTATTCGACGTGATCGATGATTCAGGAATGGGAAGCCGCGCCGGGCGCTTCAAGCGGCCAGGCCGGACTCGTCCGGCTCCCGATAGGCAATCTCGATACTCAAGCTTCCGTCATTCGGAAATTGCGATTACATGACCGCGATGGCGTCTCCGCACCCCGACCTGCCCCGATCCCTCGCCGGGCTCTCGCTCCGCGATCTCGAATATGCCCAGGCCGTCGCCGAACTCCGTCATTTCGGCCAGGCGGCGGAACGCTGCGGCGTGTCCCAGCCGGCGCTGTCCGAGCAGATCCGCAAGCTCGAGGCCATTCTCGGCGTCACCCTGTTCGAGCGGACCCGCCGCCGGGTGACGCTGACCTCGGCCGGCGTCACGCTGCTGGCCCAGATCGAACGGGTGATGGCCGAAGCGCGACATCTGCTCAGCCTTTCGCATGAACAGCCGCAGGGGCTCGCCGGCACGGTCGGCCTCGGCGCGATCGAGACGCTCGGGCCCTATTATCTCCCCTTCGTGCTCCGGCTGCTGCGCGCAACGCGGCCGGGGCTGTCGCTCCGCCTCGCCGAGGGACGCACCGCGCGCCTGCTCGACCGCCTCGCCGAGGGCGCGCTCGACATGGTGCTGCTCGCCGCCCCCGTGCCACGCGGACATTTCAGCACCGCGCCGCTCTTCTTCGAGCCATTCCAGCTCGCCGCCCCGCCCGGACACGCGCTCGCCGGACTGCGCCGGCTGGTGCTCGACGACCTGCCGACGCAGGACCTCCTGCTGCTGGAAGAGGGCCATTGCCTGCGCGACCACGCGCTGTCGCTGTGCGACGCGAAGCCGGTGACGCGCCACGCCACCGGGCTTGAAACGCTATGGCAGATGATCGCCGCCGGCGAGGGCTATTCCCTGCTGCCGGAACTCGCCGTCTCCGCCCGCCCGGAGCTGCGCGACCTCGTCGTCTGCCGCCGGCTCGACGATCCGGATGCGGGCCGCACGATCGTGCTGGCCTGGCGGGCATCGGACCCTCGCGAGGCGGCCTTCCGCGATCTCGCCGGCCAGCTTGCCGCGAACCGGCCGCCCTGCACCCATGCCCCGGCACAAGGATGACGCACGCCCCGGCAGGTGCTACCGCCACCGCGATGATCCGCGCCTTCAAGTCCCGCACCCAGTCGCCCGCCATCCAGGCCAGGATCGGCGCGATGGTCGGCGCCGCCCTCGGCTTCAGCCTGCGGACGACGCGCTGGCGGATCGATGCCGATACCTTCATCGACGTCCTCCGCGGCGGCGCGCCGGCGATCGTCGCCTGCTGGCACGAATGCCTGCCCTCGATGCCCGCGGCGATGCACGCCCTGCGCCGCCCGGCGGATGCGCCGACGGCCTACATGCTGGCGAGCCGCCACCGCGACGGCCAGCTCGTGGTCAACGCGCTGCGCCGCTTCGGGCTCGAGGCG
>NZ_AFPR01000170.1:0-5119 GCF_000219295.1 Acidiphilium sp. PM | reverse complement strand
CGGCGCTGGGCGGGGCCGCCGCCTATCTCGGCCGCGCCGCCGGCAACGCTTCATTGGGGGCGGCATGAGCGGGACGACGACGATCACGGTCGCGGGCGGCAATCTCTACGAGATCGCCGCGCGGCATCTGGGCGATGCGACGCAGTGGATTCGCATCGCGCAGCTCAACGGGCTGTCCGACCCTGTGCTGGTCGGGCTGGTGACGCTGGTGCTGCCGCCAGTGGACCCGAATGCGGGTGGCGGGGTGCCGCGTGTCTGAGGCGGTGACGGTGAGGGCGATTGCTCCGTTCGCGACGCTCGACGGAGCGCCGCTGCCGGGGCTGGAGCGGCTGGAAATCCGCCAGCCCGGCGCGTTCGAGGCGGCGTGCTTCGTCCTCGAATTCGCGATCGGCGCGGTGCCGGGCGGCGCGGCCTGGTTCGCGGGGCTGCAGGGCGGGGTAGTGACGGCGGGCATCGGGACCGGGCCGGCGCTGGTCGTGGGGCAGGTCGACAATGTCGCGATCCGGTTCGATCTCGGTGCCGCGATCCTGAGCGGGCGGGATCTCGCCGCGCGGTTGATCGACGCCGAGGTGGACCAGACCTTCTCGAACCTCACGGCGAGTGAGGTGGCGACGGGATTTGCCGGCGAGGCCGGGCTTGCCGCGAATGTGGACGCGACGAGGACGCGGATCGGCCAGTATTACGAGCTGGCGCATGCGCAGACCGGGCTCGGTCTGCATTCGCGGCACGCGACGCGGTGGGACCTGCTGGCCGCGCTCGCAGTGCGTGAGCGGTTCAGCCTTTCGGTGACCGGGACGACGCTGAATTTCACGGCGCCGCCGGCCGGCGCGCCGATGCTGCTGACCTATGGGCGGGATCTGATGACGCTGGGCTGCGATCGCGCGGTGGCGCTGGCAAGCCCGAAGGTGACGGTGCGGAGCTGGAACCCGAAGAGCAAGGCGGCGTTCAGTTCGAGCGCTGGCAGTTCCGGCGGGACGACGCTGATCCGCCCGAACCTGACCCAGGGCGAGGCAGAGCGCGTTGCGGCGGCGGCGCAGGCGGCGCTGGCCGCGCAGGCGGTGCGGCTGCAGGCGAGCATGCCGGGCGAGACGTCGATGGCGCCGGGAACCCCGATCCTGCTGCAGGGCACGCAGACCGCGCTCGATGGCGCGTATGTGGTGCGGAGCGTGGAGCGGGTGATCGGCGGGCGGATCGGGTTCCTGCAGCATTTCGAGGCGATGCGGGCGGCATGATGGAGCATTTCTGGAACGCGGTGAAAGGCCGGGCGGCGGCGCTCGACGGGCTTTCGGCGCAGGCGCGGTTCGCCGTGGTCGCGAGTTTCGATCCGGCCGCCTACGCGGCGCGGGTGACGTTGCAGCCGGAGGGCGTGCTCTCGGGCTGGCTGCCGGTGCTGGCCGGATGGGTCGGCGCCGGCTGGGGCATGGCGGCGCCGTTGTCACCGGGCGACCAGGTTCTGGTGCTCGGGCAGGAGGGCGACGCCGAACAGGCGGTGGTCCTCGGCCGGCTGTGGTCGGACCGCGATCCGGCGCCGCAGGCGGCGGTGGGCGAGTTGTGGCTCGTGCATCAGAGCGGATCGTTCCTGCGGCTGCGCAATGACGGGACGATCGCGATGAAAGCCGGGACGGTTTCGATCGAGGGGGATCTGATGGTGAGCGGAGAGATTTCGGACCTGAGCGGGACGCATGGCAGTCTCGATACGCTGCGGCGGGCCCATGACGGGCACACCCATCCCGATCCGCAGGGCGGTTCGACCGGCACGCCCTCGACGGTGGTGTGATGGCGGATCTCGCATTGACCTTCGGCGGCGACCTTGCCTTCGGCGATGGCGGCGACCTTGCTCTGGCCGAGGCGGCGGCGCTGACCGAGCAGCGGGTGCTGCGGCGGCTGCTGACCAATCCCGGCGGGTATGTCTGGCAGCTTTCCTATGGCGCCGGGCTCGGCCAGTTCGTCGGCGCGGCGGGGCCTGCCGCTGCTGCCGGCGCGCTGGCGCGGGCGCAAATGCGCGGCGAGACGCGGGTGGCGAGCGCGCCGCCGCCGCAGATCACGGTCAGCCAGGGCAATCCGGGCGGGCTGGCGATGACCATCGCCTATCAGGACGCCGCGACGGGACGGGCGCGGGTGCTCGCGCTGCCGGGTTCCGTCTGATCAGCACAGGGAATTCCGATGCAATTATCGCTGCAGAGCTTCACCGCCATGGTGGAGCAGATGGCCGCTGCCCTGCAGGGGGCGGCGAGCCAGGCGCTGGACCTGACCGTCGGGTCGGTCCTGCGGGCGCTGCTCGAGGCGAACGCCTCGCTCGGCCTCTGGCTGCAATGGATGATCGTGCAGGTGCTGCTGACCACGCGGCTAGCCACCAGCACCGGGGCCGACTGCGACAGTTTCGGCGCGGATTTCGGCTTCGCCCGGCTGCCGGCGGTGGCGGCCGGCGGCACGGTGACCTTCGCGCGGTTCGCCCCTGTGCTGTCGGCCTTCGTGCCGGTCGGCGCGACGGCGATGACCGCCGATGGCAGCCAGAGTTTCGCGGTGACGGCCGACCCGGCGAACCCGGATTTTTCGGCGGCGCAGGGCGGATACACGCTGGCGGCGGGTGTTGCCTCGATCGACCTGCCGGTGAGCGCGGTGGTGCCGGGGGCGGCCGGCAACGTGGTGGCGGGGGCGATTTCGCTGCTGACCACGGCGATCGCCGGGATCGACACCGTGAGCAACGCGGCGCCGATGGGCGGCGGCGTGGACGCGGAGAGCGATGCCGCGTTCAAGGCGCGGTTCGGCAACTATCTCGCCAGCCTGTCGCGCGCGACGACCGGCGCCATCGAGGAAGCGGTGGCCGGTGTGCAGCAGGGGCTGTCGGTGACGATCAGCGAGAATGTCGACCAGACCGGGGCCGTCAGCATGGGCAATTTCATCGTCACGGTGGATGACGGAACCGGCCATCCGCCGGCCTCGCTGCTGGCGACGCTGGGCCGGGCGGTGGACGCGGTGCGGCCGGTGGGCACGCGTTTCGCGGTGCAGGGGCCGAGGGTGGTGGCGGCGAACGTGTCGATGACGCTGGTGCTGGCGCCAGGGACGGTGCCGCAGGCCGCCATCTCCGCGGTGACAGTGGCGATCGCGGCCTATATCGGCGGGCTACCGGTGGGCGCGACGCTGCCTTACTCGAAGCTGCTGCAGATTGCCTATGACGCGTCCGACGCGGTGGTGAACGTGACCGACGCCCTGCTGAACGGTGGCACGGCCGATCTGGCGCCGCCCGCGTTCGGGGTGGTGCGGGCCGGCACGATCGGCGTGAGCTGAGCCATGAGCGGTTCGAATCCCCCCGGCAGCGCGGCCGACATGGCGGCGCGGCTGAAAATGGTCCTGCCGGCCGGCTGGTTCGCCGATGCGACGCCGGTGCTGGACCAGGTTCTCGGCGGGCTCGGCGCGCTCTGGGCCGGGCTTTACGCGCTGATCGGCGCGGTGCGGCGGCAGACGCGGATCGCGACGGCCTCGGGGCCGATGCTGGACATTGCCGCGCGCGACTATCTGGGCGGGCGCATCGTCCGGCGGGCGGGCGAGGCGGATGCCGCGTTCAGCATGCGGATCCGCGCCAATCTGCTGGCACCGAAGGCAACGCGGGCGGCGCTGGCGGCGGCGATCACCGCCGAGACCGGGCGGGCGCCGGCGATCTTCGAGCCCGCCAACACGGGCGATACCGGCGGCTATGGCGCCAACACGCTGGGGTATGGCGCGCGCGGCGGCTATGGCAGCCTTGCCCTGCCCTATCAGTGTTTCGTGACGGCCTATCGCCCGCTCGTGGCCGGCAGCGGCGCGTCCGGCGGGTTCGGGTACGGGCCGGGCGGGTATTCGACCTCGCCGCTGGCCTGGAGCGATCTCGCCCAGGATGTGGGGCTGGCCACCGATGCCGACATCTACGCAACCATCGCCGGCGTGCTGCCGGTCAATGCCATCGCCTGGACGCGGTTGCTGAACTGACGGGCGATCCCGCGCCGTTTTCATCCCTGCCGGCCGGCCGCCGCCCTGATGCGGCGGGTGCCGTCGCACGGCCTCATGACAAGGACATCTTCATGGACAGGACCATCGTCTATCCGGGGGCGATCCCGCTGGATACCGACATTCTGAACCTCAACCGCAACGTGATGGTCGCGATCGGCGCGCTCAATGAAGCGGTGCTCGGCGGCGGCATGGTCGCGGACGGGCTGGCCTGCACGCCGACCGTGCCGGCCTCGCTGACGGTGACGGTGGCGCCGGGATCGATCACCCAGCTCGGGCCGGTCGATGCCAACAGCTATGGCAGCCTGCCGCAGGATACCGCGCAGCAGACGGTGCGGATGGGCATCAATCTCGATCCGGTCACGTTCACCCTCGCGGCGCCGGCCAGTTCCGGCCAGTCGGTGAATTACCTGATCGAGGCGACGTTTTCGGAGGCCGACGCCGATCCGGTCGTGCTGCCCTACGTGAACGCCGCCGATCCTTCGGTGCCGTATTCCGGGCCGGGCAATTCGGGCGGGGCGCAGAACACGCAGCGGCTGCAGCGGGTTCAGCTGCAGGTCAAGCCGGGGGCGGCGGCGGCGGCGGGAACCCAGGTGACGCCGCCGGTGGATGCGGGGTGGGTGGGGCTTTACGTCGTCACCGTCAATTACGGGCAGAGCGCGATTACCGCGGCCGATATCGTCACGCTGCCGCAGGCGCCGTTCCTGCCCTTCAAGCTGCCGCAGCTGCGGCCGGGCTTCTCGCAGATGCAGGTGTTCGAGAGCTCGGGCAGTTTCGTCGTGCCGCCCGGGGTGACGCAGGCGAAGGTGACGGTGGTCGGCGGCGGCGGTGCGGCGGGATACCACGTCTCGATGCCCGGCGCCGGCGGTGGCGCCGGTGGGACGGCGATCGACATCGTCACCGGCCTCGTGCCGGGGCAGGTGGTTGCGGTGACGGTGGGCGCGGGGGGCGTGGCGCCCACCTCGCCGGCCAGTGGCGGCAATGGCGGCACGTCGAGCTTCGGCAGCTACATGTCGGCCACCGGCGGCACCGGCGGCGAAGGCGGCTCCGGCTCGCTGTTCGCAACGGCGGGCGGTGCCGGCGGTATCGGTTCCGGGGCGCGGATCATCCAGGGCGGGGCGATGGGCGGTGACGG
>NZ_AFPR01000171.1:0-4194 GCF_000219295.1 Acidiphilium sp. PM | reverse complement strand
GGACCGGACGCCGAACATCGAGGTGATGGAGACGCTCTACATGGCGCCGGCGGCGCGGCTGCTGGAAATCCTGCGCGAGCTGCGCGAGACCATGCTGAGCGTGATGCTGGTCGGCCATAATCCGGGGCTGCACGAGCTGGCGCTGATGCTGGCCTCGGGCGCGCAGGCGCGCGACGCGGCGCATGCGCGGCTGGAGGAGGGATTCCCGACCATGCGGGCGGCGGAATTCCTCGTTCTCACCCCCTGGCGGGACCTGCGGCCGGCCGGCGCGCGGCTGCAGCGGGTGATCGATCCGCCTCCTCCCGGCTGAACATGAGTGTCATGTTGCAGGCGCGAAGGTTGCGCGATTGTCCCGGAAGGATTTACAGAATGGGAACTCAGACCGATTAGTCTCAGCCCCTGACCAGGGCGCGGATCAGGACGGTTCGACCGGACATTAGAGGAATCTTGACCATGAGCAGCACGACCGAAGGCGCGCGCGCGACGCACGCGACGCTCACGATACCCGGCAGCAACAAGACGGCCGAACTCCCGCTCCTGAACGGCACGCTCGGCCCGCAGGTCGCCGATATCCGCAAGCTCCAGGCGCAGACCGGGATCTTCACCTTCGACCCCGGCTATGGCGAGACCGCCTCCTGCGAGAGCAAGATCACCTATATCGACGGCGATGAGGGGGTGCTGCTGTATCGCGGCTACCCGATCGACCAGCTCGCCGAGAAATCGACCTTTCTCGAGGTCGCGCACCTGTTGCTCTACGGCGAGCTGCCGACGGCCGCGGAGTTCGAGTCGTTCAACCGCGGCGTGACCATGCACACGATGCTGCACGAGCAGGTGCGCCGCTTCTTCGACGGGTTCCGGCGCGACGCCCACCCGATGGCGGTGCTGTGCGGCGTGGTCGGCGCGCTCTCGGCCTTCTATCCGGAAAGCGTGAACGTGAACGACGCGCGGGAGCGCGAGATCAGCGCGTTCCGGCTGATCGCCAAGATCCCGACCATCACCGCCTGGGCCCACAAATACTCCACCGGCCAGCCCTTCATGTATCCGCGCAACGATCTCTCCTATGCGGAGAACTTCCTCTACATGATCAACGCGGTGCCGCCGGAGCCGTACCGGAAGAACCCGATCCTGGAGCGGGCGATGGACCGCATCCTGATCCTGCACGCCGATCACGAGCAGAACGCCTCGACCTCGACCGTGCGGCTCGCCGGCTCGACCGGGGCCAACCCCTTCGCCTGCATCGCCGCCGGCATCGCCGCGCTCTGGGGGCCGGCGCATGGCGGCGCCAACGAGGCGGTGCTGAAGATGCTCGGCGAGATCGGGCACAAGGACAACATCCCGGCCTTCATCGCCGAGGTGAAGGACAAGAACAGCCACACCAAGCTGATGGGCTTCGGCCACCGGGTTTATAAAAACTTCGACCCGCGCGCGAAGATCATGCAGCAGACCTGCCACGAGGTGCTGGGCGAGCTCGGCATCAAGCACGAGCCGCTGCTGGAACTGGCGATGGAGCTTGAAAAGATCGCGCTGGACGACGATTATTTCGTCTCGCGCAAGCTGTATCCGAACGTCGATTTCTATTCGGGCATCATCCTCAAGGCGATGGGCTTCCCGACCACGATGTTCACCCCGCTCTTCGCCCTGGCGCGCACCACCGGCTGGATCAGCCAGTGGATGGAAATGATCGCCGACCCGTCGCAGCGGATCGGCCGGCCGCGCCAGCTCTATACCGGGGCGCCGCGGCGCGACTACGTCTCGATCGACCAGCGGGGCTGATGCCCGCAATGCGCGCCGGGCTGCCGGCGCGCATCCCTGCCCTGCGCAAGTTCGCAAATCCCCGATCTTCATATCGGGTGAACCCGATCCATCTATCGTCGCATGACGATCGATGCCGATCATGACCACGCACCGGATCTGGACGAGGGGCTGAAGGCCCTGGTGCATCCGGTGCGGCGCGCGATTCTCGCCAAGCTCGCCGAACCCGAACGGCATTTCGCCGGGCAGGAGCACCCGCTCTCCTTCGGCGTGTGCGCGGGGGCGATCGAGCGGAGCTGCCCGCTGTCGCAATCGAGCATCTCGGCCCATCTCGCCGCCCTTCACGCGGCGGGGCTGGTCGAGACCAGGCGGGTCGGAACCTTCGTGTTCTACCGGCGCAATGACGGCGCGATCGACGCGCTGATCAGGGGACTCGCGAAATCCCTCGATCGGCCCGAACCCACTCCCTGAATTCGCAGCATCAACCGGAAAGGCTGATCAATGTCGAAACTGTTCGAACCCCTGCGGGCCGGCGCCTTCACCCTGCGCAACCGCATCGTCATGGCGCCGCTGACCCGCGCGCGGGCCGGCGAGGCGCGCCTGCCCAACGCGCTGATGGCGCAGTATTACGCCCAGCGCGCCGGCGCGGGCATGATCCTGTCCGAGGCGACCTCGGTGACGCCGATGGGCGTCGGCTATGCCGCGACGCCGGGCCTGTGGTCCGAGGAGCAGGTGGCGGGCTGGCGCATCGTCACCGAGGCGGTGCATCGCGAGGGCGGCATCATCCTCGCCCAGCTCTGGCATGTCGGGCGGATTTCCGACCCGATCTTCCTCAACGGCGAACTGCCGGTGGCGCCGAGCGCGATCGCGGCCGGCGGGCATGTGAGCCTGGTGCGGCCGGAGCGGCCCTTCGTGACGCCGCGCGCGCTGGAGACCGAGGAGATTCCGGGCGTGATCGAGGCCTACCGGGCCGCGGCGCGGAACGCCAAGGCGGCCGGGTTCGACGGCGTCGAGATCCATGGCGCGAACGGCTACCTGCTCGACCAGTTCCTGCAGGATTCGACCAACAAGCGGACCGACCAGTATGGCGGTTCGATCGCGAACCGCGCGCGGCTGCTGCTGGAGGTGACGGATGCGGCCATCGGCGTCTGGGGGGCCGACCGGGTGGGCGTGCATCTCGCCCCGCGCGGCGATGCGCACACGATGGGCGATTCCGACAAGCTCGCGCTGTTCACCCATGTCGCCACCGAACTCGGCAAGCGGAAGATCGCCTTCATCGCGGCGCGCGAGCACAAGGCGGCGGACTGGATCGGGCCGCAGCTGAAGGCGGCGTTCGGCGGCGTGTATATCGCCAACGAGAAGTTCACCCGCGACACCGCCGAGGCGGCGATCGAGGCGGGCGAGGTGGACGCGGTGGCGTTCGGACAGCTCTATATCGCGAACCCGGACCTGGTGGAGCGGTTCCGCGACGGGCTGGCGCTGAACCCGCCCGACATGTCGACCTTCTACCAGGGCGGCGCCGAGGGCTATACCGACTATCCGACGGCCGCGAAGCAGAAGGCGGCCTGAACCGGCGGGCCGGGGCGCGTTTGCCCCGGCCCTGCCACAACATGAAGGGCGAGGAGCGGGCGATGCGGTTTGCGGGCAGGAAGGTCGTGGTGATGGGCGGCAGCCGGGGAATCGGCCTCGCCATCGCGATGGGGTTTGCCGCCGAGGGGGCCGCGGTCGCGATCTGCGCGCGCGGCGCCGAAGCGCTGGAGGTGGCGCGGCGCGAGATCGCCGGGCATGGCGGGCGCGTGTTCGCCGCCCCCTGCGACCTTGCCGAGGCGGAACAGATCGCCCGTTTCGTGCCGGAGGCGGCCGCTTCGCTGGGCGGCATCGACATTCTCGTGAACAATGCCTCGGGCTTCGGGATGACCGATGACGAGGCGGGATGGGCCGCCTCGATCGGGGTGGACGTGATGGCGGTGGTGCGGGCGAGCCATGCCGCCCTGCCCTTCCTGGAGGCCGCCGAGGGGGCCGCGATCGTCAACATCGCCTCGATTTCCGGCCTGCGCGCCTCGACCCGCAGCCTGCCCTACGCGGCGGTGAAGGCGGCGGTGATCAACTACACGATGTCGCAGGCGGCGACGCTGGCGCCGAAGCGGATCCGGGTGAATGCGATCTCGCCCGGCTCGATCGCGTTTCCCGGCGGGCTGTGGGAGCAGCGCAAGGAAACCAATCCGAAACTCTACGAGGCGACCCTCGCCTCGATTCCGTTCGGGCGGTTCGGCACCGCGGAGGAAATCGCCGAGGTGGCGATGTTCCTCGGCTCGCCGGCGGCGCGCTGGGTGACGGGGCAGAACATCGTCGTCGATGGCGGGCAGATGCTCTGATCCGATCCGGGGGACCGGACAGGGCGTCTCGCGCCGGGCGGGATGCGGGTCGGACAGGAGCCTCGCG
>NZ_AFPR01000172.1:0-6769 GCF_000219295.1 Acidiphilium sp. PM | reverse complement strand
GAGCGCACCGCGCCCCGGCACGCCAATATCGTTACGTTTTCAAAATGAGAATGGAGCGTTCAGCCGGCCCGGAGCATGGCCGGTCCCAATGCCGGCCGCTCGTCCTTCGCCCGGTAGAGCCGCATATCCGCCTGCACCAGCAGGTCGTCGAGCGTGGCGCCGCCGGCCCCGGCACCGCTGATCCCGATGCTGACCGCGGCGGCCAGCCCGCGCGCGACCCGCGTCTGCGCGAAGGCAAGGCGGATCCGCTGCGCGATCGCCGCCGCGACCTCCGCCGAGCCGCCGACGATCAGGATCGCGAATTCGTCGCCCCCCAGCCGCCCGACCACGTCGCCTTCCCGCACGCTCTCCACGCAGATCCGGCCAAGCTCGCGCAGCAGCCGGTCGCCCTCGCCATGGCCGAGCGTGTCGTTGATTCCCTTGAACCCGTCGATATCCAGCACCAGCAGCATGCAAGGCGCCTCCCGCAGGCAGCGCTCCGCGCGTGCGGTAAAGCCGCGGCGGTTCAGCACGCCGGTCAGGAAATCGGTGCGCGCGACGTCGTGCAAGTCGTGTTCGCGCCACGAGCGGACCAGATGGCTGATCAGCAGCGCGTCGCAGAACATGAACAGCATGCCCTCGATCGCCGTGCCGTAGAGCCAGAAGCGGTACACCGCCGGGCTGCCGTAGAACAGCAGGGCGACCGCGCGCACGAGAACGAAGATCGCATGCCCGAACGTCGCCCCCGCCAGCGGAAGCCGCGCCAGCGCGCGGACCGGCGCCCGCAGGATCTCGGCCAGGATCAGTCCGAAAATCGCCTCGATGAACAGCGTCTGCGTCACCATCCGCAGCCACGGCGCGTCGCCGAAGGGCAGCACCGCGCTGACCGCCAACCAGACGACGCCGGGCAGCAGCACCTGCCAGGGCGCCGCGCGCCGCCCCCTCAGCCGCCGCGCCCCCGCCCACATGACGCCGAACCCGGCGAGATTCAGCCCCGGCCCCAACCCGTAGCCGAGCCAGGGCCAGGCCGCGTGCCCGAAAACCACCGTCGCGATCCCGGCCGCCACGGTGAAATAGCTCAGGCTCCACCATTTCAGCGTGGCGCAGCCGGACAGCATTCCCGTGGCCAGCAGCAGGGTGCCGCCCACCAGTATCATGCCATCGAAGAACAGATAGAAAGATGTGAGCCCCATTCCCCGATGCCCAGGCGATTCAGCTTAGACCTGCCCAAATACAGGCCGAACGAAGGCCACCAATTCTTATGACCAGACTGAAAACATGCAGTTCTTAAGGAATTTTTATTATTTTGACCGAGTTCTATTTCCGAAGATCTCTATCCACGATCATATCGATTGTCAAATTTATTTCTCGTGACTCAAGAACAGGATGAAACCGTCCCACCGCGCCCGGCGAAGGCCCCCGGCCTATCCGCCGGTCACGCTCATGTGCCGGGCCACCGCCGGCGCCCGCCCGGCGCGGTCGATCACGAAATCATGCCCTTTCGGCTTGCGCGCGATCGCATCGAGGATCGCCTGGCGCAGCACCGCGTCATCGTCCGAGCCGCGCAGCACGGCGCGCAGGTCCGCCGCGTCGTCCTGGCCGAGGCACATGTAGAGCGTGCCGGTGCAGGTCAGCCGCACCCGGTTGCAGCCCTCGCAGAAATTATGCGTGAGCGGGGTGATGAAGCCGAGCCTCGTGCCGGTCTCGGCGACGTCGAAATACCGCGCCGGCCCGCCGGTCACGTAGTCGGTCGGCGTCAGCGTCCAGCGCGCGGCGAGGCGCTGGCGCACGGTGGAGAGCGGCAGGTACTGATCGGTCCGGTCCTGGTCCACCTCGCCGAGCGGCATCGTCTCGATCAGGCAGAAATCGAAGCCGTGCCGGCCGCACCAGTCCAGCATGGCGTCGAACTCGTCCTCGTTCACGCCCTTCAGCGCCACGGCGTTGACCTTCACCCGCAGCCCCGCCGCCTTCGCCGCCATCACGCCGTCGATCACCTGCGGCAGCCGGCCCCAGCGGGTGATCGTGCGGAATTTCTCCTCGTCCAGCGTGTCGATCGAGACGTTCACCCGCTTCACCCCGGCCGCGACCAGCTCGTCGGCGAAGCGGCCGAGCTGGCTGCCATTGGTGGTCAGGGTCAGCTCGTCGAGCCCCTGGCCGATCCGCTGGCCCAGCCGGTTGATCAGCGCCATCACCCCGCGCCGGACCAGCGGCTCGCCGCCGGTCAGCCGCAGCTTGCGCACGCCGAGATCGACGAAGGCGCCCGCCAGCCGCTCCAGCTCCTCGAGCGAGAGCAGGTCCGCCTTCGGCAGGAAGGTCATGTCCTCCGCCATGCAGTAGACGCAGCGGAAATCGCACCGGTCGGTGACCGAGATGCGGAGATAGGTGATGGCGCGGCCGAACGGATCGATCATGTCTGTCATCTTTACTCTCGCGCCCGCAAACGCAAGTCCCGTTTCCGGCCGGCACCGGGGCGCAATGCGGCATTTCTCCGCCCGTGGCTTGACCCGGGCAATATCTCTGCACCATATGCACGGCAATATTAAGACGGCGTGTCCGCCGCGCCCGTCCGGCCGACCGCCGCTCTCTCTCTGAGGTATGATGATGACGCTGCCCCTGATGCCGAAGGCCACCGCCGTGTGGCTGATCGAAAAGACCGCCTTGAGCTTCGAGCAGATCGCCGATTTCTGCGGCATGCATCCGCTCGAGGTGCAGGCGATCGCCGATGGCGAGGTGGCGCAGGGCATCGTCGGCTACGACCCGATCGCCAACAAGCAGACCACCGCCGAGGAAATCCGCCGCTGCGAGGCCGACCCCAAGGCCCGCCTCAAGATGCTCGACGCCGCCATCCCCGGCGGCCGCCGCACCAAGGGCGCGCGCTACACCCCCGTCGCCAAGCGGATCGACCGGCCGGACGCCATCGCCTTCATGCTGCGCAACTACCCGCAGGTGCAGGACGCGCAGATCGTCAAGCTGCTCGGCACCACCAAGGACACGATCCAGAAGGTGCGCGACCGCTCGCACTGGAACAGCGCCAACATCAAGCCGCGCGACCCGGTGATCCTCGGCCTCTGCAAGCAGTCCGACCTGAACGACGTGGTCTCCGCCGCCAATGCCCGCGCCGAGCGCGACGGCGAGCCGGTGCCGCCCCCGCCCGTGCCCGAGAGCGGCGACGAGGCGGCCTGATCCCGGGACGACGAACCCGGACCGGAGATCCCGGCCCGGGCGATGATGTTCAGATGATCTTCATCGGCGCGGCGGCGTCCTGCCGCCGGTTTCCGGACTTCCGCGCGCCTCAGCGCGCCTGAATTCGCTCCATCTCTTCCTTGAGACGAAGTTTCTCCAGTTTGAGTCGGGCGAGATTGTCCTCATCCGGTCGCGGCCGCCGGTCCTCCTCCGTGATCCGCATTTCCAGGCCGGCGTGACGCTGCTTGAGGGATTCAAGTCTCGCTTGCAGGCTCATCCTCGACTCCTTTCCGAGTGTGGATCGTTGCGGCGCCCGCCTTCCGGTGCCCGGAGCAGGCGCCTGAAGCGAATCTAGTCCTGCACGCGGCGGTTGTCATCAGACTTTTACAAAAGTCATCCCGCCGAAATTCGCCCCGGCGCGGGGCGGTTGCGGCAAATCCGGGATAGGCCAGCCTCCCGCGCCTGTGCTAGAAGCCGACCATGCTGACCGACAAGGATAATCTGCTCCGCCAGCTGCATGGCCTGCGCAGCGAGCACCGGGACCTCGATTCCGTGATCGCCCGGCTGGGCGACCAGCCGACGATCGACCAGCTGCAGATCCAGCGGCTCAAGAAGCGCAAGCTGCTGCTGCGCGACCAGATCCTCCGCCTCGAAAGCCGCCTGATCCCGGACAGCATCGCGTGACGCCGCGCATCGGGATCATCATGGGCAGCCGGTCGGACTGGCCGACCATGCGCCACGCCGCCGAGACGCTGGAAGCACTCGGCATCCCCTTCGAGGCCCGCGTCGTCTCCGCCCACCGCACGCCGCTGCGCATGGTCGAGTATGCCCATGCCGCGCGCGGCCGGGGTCTCGCCGCGATCATCGCCGGCGCCGGCGGGGCCGCGCACCTGCCCGGCATGGTCGCCGCCCTCACCCCGGTGCCGGTGCTCGGCGTGCCGGTGGAGAGCGCGGCGCTGAAAGGGGTGGACAGCCTGCATTCCATCGTGCAGATGCCCGGCGGCGTGCCGGTCGCCACCTTCGCGATCGGCAAGGCCGGGGCGATCAACGCCGCCCTCTTCGCCGCCGCCATGCTCGCGGTGACGGACAAGGCCATCGAGGCCAGGCTCGACGCCTGGCGCCGCGCCCAGACCGACAACGTGCCCGACCTGCCCGAGGACCTGCCCACAGAATGACCGGTTTTCCGCTTCCCCCCAACGCCACGATCGGCATCGTCGGCGGCGGCCAGCTCGGCCGCATGTCCGCCATGGCGGCAGCCCGGCTCGGCTATCGCTGCCATATCTTTTCTCCGGAACCCGACGCCCCGGCCTCGCAGGTCGCGGCCGCGACGACCCGCGCCGATTACGACGACAACGCCGCCCTGCTGCGCTTCGCCGATGCGGTGGACGTGATCACCTTCGAGTTCGAGAACGTCTCCGCCGAGGGGCTCGACCTGCTGGCCGACCGCCGCCCGGTCCGGCCGGGGCCGGAAATCCTGCGGATCAGCCAGGACCGGATCGCGGAGAAGAGCTTCCTCAACGAGGCCGGCATCGGCACCGCGCCCTGGGCGCCGGTGAGCAGCATGGCGGAGCTGACCGCCGCCATCGCCGCGATCGGCCTGCCCGCCGTGCTGAAGACCACCCGCCTCGGCTATGACGGCAAGGGCCAGGCGCTGATCCGCACCGAGGCGGAGGCGGAGATGGCCTTCGGCCTGCTGCATCCGAAGCCGCTGATCCTGGAAGGCTTCGTCGATTTCGCGGCGGAGGGGTCGGTCGTCGTCGCGCGCGGGGCGGATGGGACGGTCAGCGCCTTCGACATGGTCGAGAACCGGCATCGCGACCATATCCTCGACCTCACCCTGGCCCCGGCCCCGTTCGACCCCGCGGTGCGGGAGACGGCGCGGGAGATGGCGCGCCTCGTGGCCGAGCGGATCGGCCTGGTCGGGCTGCTCGCGGTGGAGTTCTTCATCGACCGCGACGGCAGGGTGCTGGCCAACGAGATCGCGCCGCGGCCGCATAATTCCGGGCACTGGACGATCGATGCCTGCCCGGCTAGCCAGTTCGAGCTGCATATCCGCGCCGTCGCCGGCCTGCCGCTGCCGCCGGCGATCCGCCATTCCGACGCGGTGATGAAGAACCTGGTCGGGCCGGAGGATATCGCCCTCTGGCCGCGGATCGTGGCGACGGCGGGGCTGATCCCGCATCACTATGGCAAGACCGCCGCGCGGCCGGGGCGCAAGCTCGGCCACGTCAACGTGCTGTTCCCGCACGGGGCGCTGCCCGGCGAGTTCGGCATCCAGGCGGCGCTCGGGCCGCTCGCAGGCGGCACGGATCAGTGAAGCTGCCGCTCTCAAGCGGCCCGGACTAGCCGGGCAGGAGCAAACGCGCGGTCTCCAGCGTGTCGGCCTCGGCGGCCGGCTTGTCCTCGCGGATGCGCAGGATGCGCGGGAAGCGCAGCGCGATGCCGGATTTGTGGCGGGTCGAGCGCTGCGCCGCGTCGAACCCCACTTCCAGCACGATCGCCTTCTCCACCTCGCGCACCGGGCCGTAACTCGCGACCGTGTGGGCGCGGATCCAGCGGTCGAGCCGTTGCAGCTCGGCATCGGTATAGCCGGAATAGGCCTTGCCGACCGGCACCAGCGCGCCCTCCGCCGTCCAGACGCCGAACGTGTAGTCGGAATAATAGGAGGAGCGCTTGCCGTGGCCGCGCTGGGCATACATCAGCACGCAGTCGAGGCTGAGCGGGTCGCGCTTCCATTTCCACCAATGGCCCTTGGGGCGGCCGGCGAGATAGGGGCTGTCGGCGCGCTTGAGCATCAGCCCCTCGATCGCGGCATCGCGGGCGCCGGCGCGCAGGGCGGCGAGATCCTCGGCCGCGGCGAAAGGGATCAGCTCCGAAAGGTCCATCCGCGCCGGGGCGGTGCGGGCGAACCAGGCTTCGAGCCGGGCGCGGCGGGCATCGAAGGGCAGGCCCCGGAGGTCGGTTTCGCCCTCGAACAGCATGTCATATAGCCGCACGCCGACCGGGTTGGCGGCGCGGAGTTTTGCCGGAACGCTCTTGCGGTTGAGGCGCTGCTGGAGGTCGGCGAAGGGGGCGACCGCGCCGTCGCGGATGACCAGCAGCTCGCCATCGAGCACGGCGTGGAAATCCATCGCCGCGACGATTTCGGGGAAGGCGGCCGAGATGTCTTCCGCGCCGCGCGAATAGAGCCGGCTGCCGCCGGGGGTGGACACGAGCTGGACGCGGATGCCGTCCCATTTCCATTCGGCGCGATGGG
This sequence comes from Acidiphilium sp. PM, assembly GCF_000219295.1. Lineage (NCBI taxonomy): Bacteria > Pseudomonadati > Pseudomonadota > Alphaproteobacteria > Acetobacterales > Acidocellaceae > Acidiphilium > Acidiphilium sp. PM. The sequence continues at coordinate 351 of NZ_AFPR01000172.1, read as the reverse complement.
CGGACCAGTCGAGTGTCGCGAGGTCGGCCGCCTCGATCGGGTGGGCCAGCATCGGCGGGCGGAAGACAGGGGCCACACCGGGCGCGGGGCGCGGGGCGCGGCCTTCCAGCCAGTCGAACAGCGCGGTGTAGGGCGGCTCCAGCCCGTGCCAGACCTCCTCGATCTCGTCGGCCTCGACGGCGAATTGCCGGGCCAAAGCGAGTTTCGCCAGCCGCAGCGAGGCGCCGACGCGCAGGCCGCCGGTGATCAGCTTGATCAGGGCGATCCGCGTCGAGACGTCGCTCGCATCGAGCCAGCCTTCGATCAGCGCCGGGATTTCGGCGCGCGGCGCCGCGCGCAGGGCGGCGACGA
>NZ_AFPR01000173.1:0-3302 GCF_000219295.1 Acidiphilium sp. PM | reverse complement strand
TTGACGCCATGGCCCGCCATGCGTTTGTGTCGCCGGTAACCCTCGGACCGCGCATCCTGCGCGCCGAAACCGCCGCCATCGCCGGGCTCGCGCGTCTGCTCGCGGGGTCCGCGCCCAGCTGATTTCAGGAGCCCGCTTTGTCCAACCCCGGAGAGGCCGACGCCACCCCGATCGATCCCGCGCAGCCCGCCGCGCGCCAACTCGCCGACTGGTTTGCCGCCGGCTGCAAGCCGCCGGCCGATTTCCGCATCGGCACCGAACACGAAAGCTTCGGCTTCCGCCGCGACAGTTTCGCGCCGCCGCCCTACGCGCCGGACGGCATCCGCGCCGTGCTCGACTCCGTCGCCGCCGCCGAGGGCATCGAGCCCATCCTCGATTCCGGCAACCCGATCGGCCTGAAGGGCAGTGGGTTCTCGATCTCCCTCGAACCCGGCGGCCAGTTCGAGCTGTCCGGCGCCCCGCTCGCCTCGATCCACGAGACGAAGCGGGAGATCGACGCCCATATCGCCCGCGTCCACCGCATCGGCGAGGCGCTCGGCCTCGGCTTCGCCCCGCTCGGCTTCCACCCGACGGCCCGCCGCGCCGATTTCGACTGGATGCCCAAGGGCCGCTACGCCATCATGCGCGCCTACATGCAGAAGGTCGGCACCCGCGGGCTCGACATGATGCTGCGCACCTGCACCGTCCAGGCCAATCTCGACTTCTCCTCCGAGGCCGACATGGTGCGGAAGATGCGCGTCGGCCTCGCCCTGCAGCCGCTCGCCACCGCCCTGTTCGCCAACGGCCCCTTCGTCGAGGGCAGGCCGAACGGCCTGCTCTCCAACCGCGCCGATGCCTGGCTCGATACGGACAACGCCCGCGCCGGCATCCCCCGCATGGTCTTCGAGGACGGTTTCGGCTTCGAGCGCTACGCCGACTACATGCTCGATATCCCGATGTATTTCGTCTACCGCGACGGGCGGTACATCGACGTCTCCGGCAAGTCCTTCCGCGACTTCATCGCCGGCCGGCTCGAGGGCCTCGCCGCCGAGCCCGCCACGATCGGCGACTTCGCCGACCACACCACCACCACCTTCCCCGATGTCCGCCTCAAGCGCTTCATCGAGACCCGCGGCGCCGATTCCGGCAATCCCGCCATGCTCCTCGCCCAGCCCGCCCTCTGGACCGGCCTGTTCTACGACGATGCGGCGCTCGACGCCGCCTCCGCCCTGATCCGCGACCTCTCCTGGGAGCAAATCGTCCACCTGCGCGACGAGGTGCCCCGCCACGGGCTCGACATCGCGCTGCCCACCGGCACCCTGCGCGACCTCGCGCGCGACGTCCTCGCCATCGCCGCGGACGGGCTGAAATCCCGCGCGCGGACCAACGCGGCCGGCGAGGACGAGCGCATCTACCTCGCCCCCCTCGAAGCCATCGCCCATGGCGCGCCCACCCAGGCCGAGCACTGGCTCGGCCGCTACCACGGCGCCTGGCACGGCGACGCCACGCGCATCTTCGCCGAAGCCGCCCTCTGAGCCTGTCCGGCCCGGGCCGCCGTCGACGCCCTCACCACGGATTGCGTTGACGCGCGGCCCCGCTCCGCTACACCCCGCGGCATGACCGCATCCCCCCGCCACGTCTACGACCGCGCCAGCCTCGCCTTCCACTGGCTCACCGCCATCCTGGTCGGCCTGAACTGGGCTCTTGCCGAGGGGCGCGGCTTCCTGCCGAAAGGCGACGCCCGCGCCCTCGTCCTCTCCGTCCATATCGCGACCGGCTTCGCCGTCGCCGCGATCCTGCTCCTCCGCCTCGCCTGGCGCCTCACCCTCGGCCACAAGCCGCCCCGGCTGCCCGGCCCGCTCGAAGCCATCGGCCGCCTCGCGCATGTCCTGCTCTATCTCCTGCTCGCCCTGACGGTCGCCACCGGCATCTCCCGCGCGCTCGGCCACGGCTCCCGCCTCTTCGCCTGGCGGCTCGACGTGCCGATGCCCGCCCCGCTCCACGCGTTCCTGCGCGCCGCCGGCTCGATCCACGGCACCATCGCCGACGCGCTGGTCATCCTCGCCGGCCTGCACGCCCTCGCCGCCATCGCCCACCACGCCCTCCTGCGCGACGACACGCTGAACCGCATGCTCCCCCTGATCGGCGACCGCCTCCGCGCCCCGCGCCCCTGGACCCGCCACACCGAGCGTCTGCTCCGCCGCCTCGGCATCCACCCCACCCGCGCCGACTGATCGTGGCATCGCCCGCGTCCGGCGCCGGAGGGCGGAATGCCATCAAAAGACAATCTAAACGTGCAAGACATCCATCATGAAACGGCAACGACTGTCGGAAAATTTTACATCTCATTCGCCTCGATTTCATAACATGCTGAATTGTTTACGGAATATTTTCAGGCACGAAATTTGCATCTAATTTTTTATTCAGCATGACGGCCTCGCCCTCCCGGCGGGATCCGACCGGCCGCGCCATTCGACGTGACGATTTCAGCCTCAAGGAGACGGCATTCCATGATGTCCAGTTCGACCCGGTCCCGGCCCGCCAGACCGCTCGCCACCGCCCTGCTCGCCGGCGCCGCCGCCCTCGCGCTCCTCGCGTCCGGCGGCACCGCCCAGGCCCACAACGGAAATGGCTGGAACTGGGGCCAGGGGCAGCAATGGGGGCAGCAGGGCAACAAAACCAGCACGCTCCACAGCTTCTGCGCCGGCTCCACGCCCGCCTGCACCGATGCCGGGGACAAGAAGAACACCCCCACCACGACGAACCCGCCGGAATTCGGCTTCTGGGCCTCCGGCGGCCCGACCTCCGGCGACCTCATCCTCGCCTTCCTGACGCCGGAGACGACGCCGCCCTCCGCCGCCCCCACGATCGGCATCACGCAGGCCGCCAAGGGAACGCCCTCCTCCGTCACGACGACGCTCGCCAAACCCTTCGCCTGGACGAGCGGCTATCTCGCCTCCTATCTCGGTTACGCGTCGGCCAAGCCGAAGAACAAGATCACCGCGTTCAAAAGCGTTCCCGGCGGGTACGACGTCTACGTCGCCGATCTCGGCAGCCAGACCCTCCAATCCGCGGCGCAGGCGACCAACGGGCCGCTCTTCACCCTCACCGCCGCCCTGCCGGAATACTCCTACGCCGTCGCCTTCCTCGCCAGCACCCCGCTCAGCAACTGCCAGTCCGGCACGGCCTACGGCGCCACGGCCAATAGCGCCGCCCTCTATATCGACGGCAAGCCGTCAACCCCCGTCCCCGAGCCCGGCTCGCTGGCCCTGCTCGGCACCGCCCTGGCCGTCCTCGGCCTCGCCGCCCGCCGCAAGCGCCGC
>NZ_AFPR01000174.1:0-3817 GCF_000219295.1 Acidiphilium sp. PM | reverse complement strand
CGACGGGCGAAGAAGCGGGGGTCGCCCGGCCGCGGGTCCGCCGTGCCGCTCATCCGGCCTACTTCTTCTTCTCGCCCTTCGACAGGTTCGGCGACCACGGAGGGCGGCACCGCGACCGAAGGCAGGATCTTGTTCAGCTGCTCGGTGACTTCCTTGGTGATGTCGAAGGCGTTCACGTTCAGCGCGACCTGCGAGCGGTGCAGCACCAGGTTCATGCCGTGCGCCTGCGACACCTGGCGGATCACCGCGATCAGCGAGCTTTCGATCTTGCCGAGCGCCTTGCGCGCCGAGAGCTCGATGGCGACGTTGCGGTTGTGGAAGTCGACCTGCGCCTGCTCGATCTCGGCCTGCAGGTGCTGCTCGCGCGCGGCGAGCGTGGCCTTGGAGAGCTTGCCCTTCTCGGCGGTGATGGTGTGCTGCTCCTGCTCCCAGCGCTTCTGGTCGGCCTGGGCTTCCTCGGCCAGCTTCTTGCGCCGGGCGTTGATGATCTTCTCGACACCCTGGGCGGCGGTCGAATTCTGCATGACGTCGGGCACCGAGAGCACGCCCATCACGGCGGCGGGCGGCGACTTTTCCTTGGGCAGCGGGGCGAGCTGCGGGATGGGCGGGAGCTTCTCGGGCGGAATCTGCTGCACGCCGGGCTGGCCGACGGGCGCGGGCTGCGGCTTGGGCAGCGGCGCGTGGATCGGGGCGGTGTGCGGCGCCTCGGCCTTCGGCTTCGGGATGAAGTAGCCCTTGCCGTTCTCCGACTGGGCGTGGCCGACGCCGAGGCCGGCGCCGAACGCCATGATCAGGGCCGGAAGCGCCAGACCGGCGCGGATTTTCGCGATGCGTGTCACGTGATCAGAACCTCGTACCGAAGGAAACGCGGAATTGCTCGACCTGGTCGTATTTGTATTTCTTGATCGGCTGGGCATAGGACAGGTCGATGAGCCCGAACGGGGTGTTCCAGGCCACGCCGACGCCGGCGGAGATGCGCGGGGCCGCATTGTCGTAGACCCCGAGCGTCTGGCCGTTCACCGTGATCGGCGAGACGCCGGTCAGGCTGCCGATATCGGTGAAGGCGAAGCCGGAGACGCCGAGATCGGGGCTGACGGGCAGCGGGAAGTGCAGCACCGTGTCCTGCGTCCAGATGAAGTTGCCGCCGATGCTGTCGCCATATTGCGTGTCGTGCGGGCCGGCGCCGCCGGTCTGGAAGCCGAGCATGCTGTCGCCGCCGAGGAAGAAGCGGTCGGCCAGGGTGGTGCGGTAGCCCTCGATGCCGAAGATCTTGCCGACATGGCCGTCGAACTCCAGCACCCAGGCCTTGTCGCCGAAATAGCGCTCGAGCGGGATGTAGTAGGCGCCGCGCGCCTCGAGGCGGATGTATTTCGCGGTGCCGCCGAGGCCGGCGAAGTCGCCGGACAGCGCGAGGATCTCGCCGCTCGAGGGATCGATGCGGTTGTTGCGGTAGTCGAAGGTGAGGGTGGTGCCGAGCTGCGAGAGCGTGGTCTTGCCCTCCTCGCTCAGGATGTAGAGGCTCGCCGAGCTGGCGATGTTGTAGATGTCGCGCGTGCTCAGCGTGTAGGTGAAGGCCTGGCTGACATGGTCGTTGTAGCGGAAGCCGAGCCGCAGGTCGCCGCCGATCGAGCGCTCGCTGAACACGTAGGCGGTGGAGTTGTAGGTGTCGGTGCGGAAGAGGTCGAAGCCGGCGATCAGGTTGCGGCCGAGGAAATACGGGTTGGTCACGCCGAGATTGAACTGCGTGCCCTTCTGCGCCAGCAGCGCCGAGATCGAGGCGCTGATGCCTGTGCCGAGGAAGTTGTTCTGGCTCAGCCCGATATTCGCCAGCGCGCCGAGATCGGTCGAGTAGCCGCCGCCCAGCGAGAACTGGCCGGTCGCCTGCTCGGCGACATCGACATCGAGGTTGACGCGGTCGGGCGTGCTGGTCGGCGAGGTGGCGATCTTCACCCCGTCCTGCTTCTTGAAATAGCCGAGATTCTCGAGGTTCTGCTTCGACTGGTCGACCGCGTCCTGGTTGTAGGCATCGCCGGGGGCGAGCTCGACCTGGCGGCGGATCACCTGGTCCTCGGTGCGGGTGTTGCCGCGGATCACCACGTCGTTGACGTAGACCTTCGGCCCCTCGACCACGCGGAAGGTGAGGTCGATCGTGTGGTTCGCGTGGTTCTCGTGCACGTCCGGCACCACCTGGGCGAAGGCGAAGCCGCGGTTCTGCGCGGCCTTCGAGATGTTCTTCACCGCGGTCTGGATCGCGTCGCCGTCGAAGATGTCGCCCTTCTCGATCGGCACCAGCGCGCGCAGCGACTTCGCCGAAAGGTTCGTCACGCTGCTTTCCACCTTCACCGAGGCGATGTGGTAGCGCGGCCCCTCGTCGACGACGAAGGTGAGGAAGAAGGACTTGCGGTCCGGCGCGAGCTGGGCGGTGGCGCTCTTCACCTTGAAGTCGGCATAGCCGTGGTGGAAGTAGAAGCGGCTGAGCAGCGCCTCGTCGTATTTCACCCGTTCGGGGTTGTATTCGTCGCTGCTGGAGAGGAAGCGGAACCAGGCGTTCTCGCGGCTCGAGATCACCTCGCGCAGGCGGGTCTGACCGTAGTGGCGGTTGCCGATGAAGTCGATCCGGCTGATCAGCGTCTCCGGCCCGTCATGGCAGCGGAACACCACGTTCACCCGGTTTTCCGGCAGCTTCACGATTTCGGGGGTGACGGTCGCGCTGTAATGGCCCTGCTTGGCGTACTGGTCGAGGATCGTTCGCGTGTCGGCCGCCGCCGCCGCCGGGGTGAATACCGAGCCGGGCTTGAGCGAGACCACCTTTTTCAGGTTGGCGTCGGTCAGCACCGAGTTGCCGCGGAAGAACACCTGGTTGACCACCGGGTTCTCCTGCACGTCCACCACCAGGTCGTTGCCCTGGCGGGTGAGCGAGACGGTGTGGAACAGGCCGGTGGCGTAGAGCGTCTTCAGGCTCAGGTCCATCCGCCGCTGGCTGAAGCGGTCGCCGGGGCGGAGCAGGATGTAGGAAAGGATGGTGCTCGCATCGATGCGCTGGTTGCCGCGCACCTCGATGGCGGCGATGCGCCCGCCCGTCGCCGCCGCCGCGCTGTGCGGCAGGGTCGCGGCCGGGGCGACCGGAGCCAGGAACACCGGAGCGAGGCACGCCGTGGTCATCAGAGCCAACCGCAGTCGCCGCAAGGACTGTCTCCCCATCACACGAAGTCACCAACCGGACGCGGGCCTCTCCCGCATCCGCACAGACAAGCGGCCTAGCCGCAACCGCTCCGCGCCGCAAGGGCAGCGCCGGGCTAGCGTCCAGTCCATCGCGCCTCGATGACGCGCGCGCCGGGCGGAATCGGCATGTCCGCCACCTGCCTTTCCTCGCTCTTGCGGACGGCGTGCAGCAGCACGAAGAGCACGGCGGTGTTCAGCATTCCCGGCGGAATCCACTGGATGATGCCGCCCAGCATCTGGTCCTTCATCGGCGAGACCGAGGGGTAGAGCCGGCCGCAGAGATCGTAGAAATTGTAGAGATTGGTCGAGGTCAGCGCGATGTAGGACGAGGCGGCGATCTGCGGGAACATCGGCAGGAAGCCGGCCGCCATCCGCGTGAGGTAGGAATAGCCGGCCTCGGCCCGGGGCCGCGGGTCGAGCACCACCAGCCAGAACAGCAGGCCGGAGAGGATCATCGCGATGTTCATGAAGGCGTAGAGCGGCGGATTGATCATCGAGGCGAAGTTCACCCCGGGGATCAGCCAGACATCCGTCGTCACCAGCATGACCACGATGGCGACGGGCGGAAAGCGCAGCGCCCGCAGCGCCGCCCGCG
>NZ_AFPR01000175.1:0-2092 GCF_000219295.1 Acidiphilium sp. PM | reverse complement strand
CCCGCCCGCGGCGAGCTTTCCACCGAGCGCGGCCCGGTCCGCCTCACGGGTGGCGAGGCGAGCCTGCTTGCCGTGCTCGCCGCCCGCGCCCACGAGGTCCTCTCGCGCGAGGCGCTGGCCGAGATCCTCGGCATGGACGAGGCCGGCGAACGCGCGATCGACGTGCAGGTGACCCGCCTGCGCCGCAAGATCGAGCCCGACCCGCGCGAGCCGCGCTACCTGCAGACCGTGCGCGGCCGCGGCTACGTCCTCAAGCCGGGTCCATGAGGCTCGCCCCGCGCGGTCTCGAGCCCGACCGCGTGCTGCGCAAGATCCTGCCGCGCAGCCTGTTCGGCCGCACCCTGCTGATCGTGATCCTGCCGCTGATCCTGCTCGAGGGCGTCGCGCTACAGATCTTCTACGGCAGCCATCTCGACGTGCTCTCCCGCCGCCTCGCCGGCAGCGTCGCCGGCGAGATCGCCTTCGTGCTCGACCAGGCCGCCCTGCACCCCGCCAGCAGCGCGCGGATCTTCGCCCATGCCGGGCAGCGCTTCCAGTTCCGCTTCCATTTCCACGAGGGAGAAACACTCACCCCGCGCGGCCTGCCCCATGTCTTCGGCCCGGTGGATACCGACCTCGCCCGCGCCCTCCGCCGCGACCTCAACCGGAAATTCTCCCTGGTCTGGAACGGCCCGCCGGGGATGATCCGCGTCGATGTCCAGCTCGCAACCGGGGTGATGACGGTCGACGTGCCGCGCAAGCGCCTCTATGTCGGCGCGCTCTACATCTTCTTCGCCTGGCTCGCCGGCGTCACCATCCTGCTGCTCGGCATCGCCATCCTGTTCCTGCGCAACCAGGTCCGCGCCATCCGCCGGCTCGCCCTCGCCGCCGAGGCCTTCGGCATGGGGCGCGATCCCGGTCCGATCCGCCCCGAGGGCGCGATCGAGGTCCGCCGCGCCGCCACCGCCTTCAACCGCATGCAGGACCGCATCCGCCGCTTCCTCACCCAGCGCACCGCGATGCTCGCCGGCGTCTCGCACGACCTGCGCACCCCGCTCACCCGGCTGCGCCTCGCCATCGCCATGCTGCCGCCCGACATCGCCGACACCGACGGCATGAACGACGACGTGACGGAAATGGAGCGGCTGATCGGCCTCTACCTCACCTTCGCCCGCGGCGAGGGCACCGAGCAGCCCCAGCCGACCGACATCGCCCTGCTGATCGAGGATCTCGCCGCCCGCGCCGCGCGCGGCGGCGCCGCCATCGCGCTCGACCTCGCGCACCTGCCGCAGGCCGGTGGTCCGGCCGGAGGCGATGCGCCGGGCGCTGTCCAACCTGCTCGACAACGCGGCCCGCCACGCCCACCGCATCGTCGTCGCGGCGGCGCCGGAAGGCGGGCAGATGCTGCGGATCGTCATCGACGACGATGGCCCCGGCATCCCCGCCGAGCGTCGCGAGCAGATGCTGCGTCCCTTCGAAAGCGGCTCGGCCGCCGGCACCGGCCTCGGCCTCGCCATCGCCCGCGACATCGTCGCGGCGCATGGCGGCACGCTCCGCCTCGATACCAGCCCGCTCGGCGGCCTGCGGGTGGCGATCACGATCCCGCTCTGACCCGCCGCCGTCCGGCACGGCATGGCAACGATATGGCCGGAAGCTATGCCAAAATTTAACCTCAATGGGCGTGCACCCTCAACCTGCGCGTGTCATATGTTGCGTCGCAAACACATTGTCGCCGGGATTGGCGGTTACGCCCAAGCCGATCGGAACGACGGATTCGACGAGGAACGCCGTTCAAATGCCCAACCGCGTGTTCTTTTCGCGTCTTCTTTTGAGGTAGCAGCGCATTGTTGATCTGGCTGGATCTTGAGAACCTGATCCGACATGTCGAATCCGGGCACCGCCCCAGCGGTATCCAGCGGGTGACGTTCGAACTCTCCGCATCCCTGGTGGCCGCCGGCGGCGGCGCGGTCCGGGTCTGCCGCCATGCCCGCGCCCCTCATGGTTTCGTCGAGCTCGACTGGGCGGATGTCGAGGCCCGGCTCGCCGCGCTGATGACGCGCGATGCGCCCGCCCGGCGCGAGGCGCCGTCCCCTCGCGAACGGCCGGAAGCGGC
>NZ_AFPR01000176.1:0-27749 GCF_000219295.1 Acidiphilium sp. PM | reverse complement strand
GATGCGTTCGAGATCCGCAATGCCTGGATCGGCGGGACGGCGCTGCATCCCCTGCCGGCGCCGGCGCGCCATGCCGCCGCCATGCCGGCGACGGAGACGATCCGCCGCGATCTCGACGAACTCGACCGGGCGGACAGCGCCACGATCATGGCCGCGTTGCTGGATCAGGAACAGGAAGCGGCGGCGGCGGTGAAGCGAGCGATCCCAGCGCTCGCCCGCCTGGCGGAGGACGTGGCGGTGCGGCTCGAAGCCGGCGGGCGGCTGTTCTATGCCGGCGCCGGAACCTCAGGCCGCCTCGCGGTGCTCGATGCGGTGGAATGCGGGCCAACCTTCTCGCTGCCGGACGGGGTGATCATTCCCCTGATCGCCGGCGGTGCAGCGGCGGTGACCGGCGCGGTCGAGGGCGCCGAAGACGATGCCGCCGTCGCCGCCGCCCTGCTCGATGACCACAAGGCGGGCCCGGCGGATGTTCTCGTCGGCATCGCCGCCTCCGGGCGGACGCCGTTCACCCTCGGCGCGCTACGCGCCGCCGCCGCGCGCGGCCTGCTGACCGGGGCGATCGTCAATGCCGATGGTCCGCTCGCCACTTCGGCCGACATCGCGGTGGTGATCGCGACGGGTGCCGAAGTGCTCGCCGGCTCGACCCGGCTTTCGGCCGGCACCAGCCAGAAGCTGGCCCTCAACGCGCTCTCCACCACGGTGATGATGCGCCTCGGCAAGACATTCGGCCCCTATATGGTCGATCTCCGCGCCACCAACGCGAAGCTGCGCGCCCGCGCCATCCGCATTGTCCGCGCGATTGCCGGCGCGCCCGAGGCCGATGCGAAAGATGCCCTTGAAACAAGCGGTTACGAAGTAAAGACCGCCATCGTCATGCTCATGTTGCGAATCGGCACGACCGAGGCGCGCGCGCGCCTCGCGGAGGCGGGCGGACGATTGCGCACCGCGCTGGACGGGGCATAGTCCCTCCCGCATTGGCCCGCTCACGGCCGAGGATGGAGGAAATCATGAGCCAGACGGCAGACCAGGGCTTCGAAAGCGTCTTCACGCTCGAAGCCACCCAGTTGAAATACGGCATCGGCGCGGCTGACGAACTCGGCTGGGAGGCGAAGCGCCTTGGCCTCCGCCATGTCATCCTCGTCGCCGACCCGATGCTGCACCAGTTCGGCCTGATCGAGCGAATCGAGGGGATCCTCGCCGCCTCCGGCATCACCTTCGACCGGTTCGAGGACATCCATGTCGAGCCGACGATCGACAGTTTCGCCCGCGCCGCCGCCTTCGCGGAGGCGCATCCCTGCGACGGGTTCATCGCCCTCGGCGGCGGCTCGACGATCGACACCGCGAAAGTCGCCAACCTGATCAGCACCCATGGCGGGGCGGTGATCGACTATGTCAACCCGCCGATCGGCGGCGGCAGGAAGCCGCCCGGACCGCTGCGGCCGCTGATCGCGCTGCCCACTACTTCCGGCTCCGGGTCGGAGGCGACCACCGTCGCCGTGCTCGACATCCCCGAACTCAAGGTCAAGAGCGGGATCTCGCACCGCTACATGCGGCCGACCCTCGCGATGGTCGACCCTGCCCTCGCGCGGACGACACCAGCCGGCGTCACCGCCTCGGCCGGGCTCGACGTGATTTGCCACGCGGTCGAGAGCTATATCTCGAAACCGTTCAACCAGCGGCCGAAGCCGGCCTCGCCGGACGATCGCCCGCCCTATCAGGGCTCCAATCCGGTGGCCGATATCTGGTCGCTCCAGGCGATCGAGTTCGGCGGGAAATATCTCGCCCGCGCCGTGGCCGATGGCGAGGATTACGAGGCGCGCGGGACGATGATGCTCGGCGCCACCATGGCCGGCATCGGCTTCGGCACCGCCGGCGTGCACATTCCCCATGCCTGCGCCTATCCGATCGCGGGGCTCAAGCACGTCTATCACGCGCCAGGCTATTCGCGGAACCACGCCTTCGTGCCGCACGGCTTCTCGGTGATCGTCACCTCGCCGGCGGCGTTCCGCTACACCTATGATGCGGCGCCCGAGAAGCACATCCGCGCCGCCAGCCTGCTGCGCGGCCACGCTATCGAAAACCCCGGCCCGGACTCGCTGCCTGCGGCACTGATCGACCTGATGAAGGCGGTGGGCGCGCCCTCGGGCATCGCCGAACTCGGCTACACCGAGGCGGATATTCCCGCGATCATCGACGGCGCGCTGAAGCAGCAGCGCCTGCTCGCCGGATCGCCCAAGCCGGTGGATGCCGGCATTCTGGAGACGATACTCCGCCAGTCGATGCGCAACTGGTAAAACACCACTAACGCAAGGGTAAGGAAAATGTCAGATATCAGGCTCTACATGTTCAGCTGCGGCACGCTGAAGACCGTGACCGCCTCGATCAAGATGAACCAGGGCAACGATCCCTACGAAATCCCGGTGCCGTGGTTTCTCATCACCCATCCGAAGGGCAATATCGTGATCGATGGCGGCAACGCCGCCGAGGTCGCCGAGGACATGCGGGCGCATTGGGGCGCGGTCTGCGATGTCTATCTGCCGGTGATGACGCGCGAGGAGGCGTGCCTGCCGCAGCTGCAGAAGCTCGGCATCGATCCGGCGAGCGTGCGCTACGTGCTGCAATCGCATCTGCATCTCGACCATACCGGGGCGATCGGCCGCTTCCCGAACGCGACCCATCTCGTGCAGCGGGCGGAATATGAATATGCCTATACGCCGGACTGGTTCGCCGCCGGCGGCTACATCCGCAAGGATTTCGACAAGCCCGGCCTGAAATGGCAGTTCCTCAACGGCACCGCCGATGATTTCTACGATCTCTACGGCGATGGCGTGATCCGCACCGTCTTCACCCCCGGCCATGCGCCCGGGCATCAGTCGTTCCTCGTCACGCTGCCAAAGACCGGACCGATGCTGCTGACGGTGGATGCGGCCTATACGACCGATCACTGGGATGAAAAGGCGCTGCCGGGCTTCCTCGCCAGCACGGTCGATACGGTGCGCTCGGTGCAGAAACTGCGCACGCTCGCGGAGAAGACCGGTGCGACGGTGGTCACCGGTCACGATCCGATCGCCTGGCCGAGCTTCAAGCACGCGCCTGGCTATTACGACTGAACCTGGCCCATTGCTGAAATGACAAACCCGCCCGGAGATGATCCGGGCGGGTTTTCTTTTGGTTATTGACGGCGCGCGATCAGAACTGCACGCCGCGGGTCAGCGCGCCGTCGACCACCAGGTTGGTGCCGGTGACGAAGCTCGCCGCGGGGCTGGCGAGGAACACCACGCCGCGCGCCACCTCGTCCGGCCGGCCCATGCGGCCGGTCGGGTTGAGGGCGAGAGCCTCCTTGAATAGCGCCGGATTGCCATGCTCGATCTTTTCCCACACGCCGCCGGGGAAATAGGTATTGCCCGGCGAGAGCGCGTTGACGCGGATGCCCTTGCCCGCGAGTTGGAACGACAGCCCCTTGGCGTAATGGATCAGCGCCGCCTTGAACACGCCATAGGGGCCGGCGGCGAAATCCACCTCGCGGCCCGACACCGAGGAAATCACCACGATCGATGCCGCGCCGGATTTTTCGAGGAACGGCATCGCCGCGTTCACCGCGGTGACCGTGCCCATCATGTCGGTCTCGAATTCCGCCCGCCAGGAGGCCTCGTCCTGCCCGATCGACAGCGCCGAGACATTGGCGACGACGATGTCGATCCCGCCGAACTCCACACCGACATCGGCGATCCAGGTCGCCAGCGCAGCATGATCCGAAACGTCCACCGCGCGGCCGGTGGCGCGCACGCCCGCGCGGCGCAGCTCCGCCACCGCGCTTTCGACCTCCTGCGCGTTGCGCGCGCAGATCGCGACATCGGCGCCTTCCTGCGCCAGCAGCTCGGCCACGGAACGGCCGATCCCCTTGGTGCCGCCGGTAATGACGGCGCGTTTGCCCTTCAGTCCGAGATCCATGTCAGCCTGTCTCCCCGTCAATATATTTCTTCAGAATGCCGGCGCCGACCGTATAGTTCGGGTCGACGAAATTGCCGAGACGCACCCGGCCGCACTGGCTCAGCATCATGTAGGCGTCCCACCGCCCGAATCCATATTCCGCCTCGAGCCAGAGGATGAGGTCGCGATAGGCGATGCGCGTCGCATCCTCCAGCGGCCGCGCGGAGCCGATCGCCATGATGAAATCCTCGCGCTCCAGCCGCGGCCATTCGAGCGCCCAGTTCTTGATCAGGTCGACGCGGATGGTGGTTTCCGAGGCATATTCCACCGCCGTGCCGCACACCTCGCCATCGCCCTGGCAGGCATGGGCATCGCCGATGAACAGCCGCGCGCCCGGCGAGCGGACCGGCAGGTAGGTGATGCTGCCCGGCCCCATGTCCGGCAGGTCCATGTTGCCGCCATGCGATCCCGGCGTCAGCGAGTTGATGCTGTCGATTTCCGGCGAGGTGGAGAGCGTGCCGATATGCGGCGCATAGGGCAGCACGACGCGCGCGCTCCAGCGCACCTCCTTCTCGTTGACCGGCACCTTGCGGGTGATTTCGGGCAGCGGCGGATTCAGCGTCGCGGTGAGCGCGGTGCCGGTGAGCGCACCGAATTGCGGAATCATGCAGCAGGTGCCGTGCGGATCCTCGCCGCGCGGGCGCATCCGCTCGATATGCACGGCGATCGCGTCGCCGGGTTCCGCGCCCTCGATCATGATCGGCCCGTTCTGCGGATTGACGAAGGGCATGCGCAGGCGGCGGCTCGGCTTGTCCCGCTCGGTGCGGATCGCGCCCTCGAAGGCATCGCGCGTCTCGACCACGATGCGATCGCCCGGTTCGACTGTCAGCACGGGTTCGGAATAGGGGCCGATCGTGTAGTGATACTGGCCCTGCATTTCCTCTGTCAGCTTGTGGACACGCGGCTTGCGGGCCCAGCCGACGCCCCGCCGCGCCACGATTGAATTCGAAATCCAGTGATTGGCCCTGGTCACTTCCACCTCCATCACCAACGGAACGTGTTCACCCGCATATATGCCGGATTGCGCAAGCGATGATGCAGTGTTTGCCGCGCGGGCGCAATTGCGTTCTCCGCCTCGTGCGCCCACATCCCGCGCGTGCATTCGTACCATGACGAAACAGTTCACCGAAGGAGAAAACAATGGATCTGTCGCTCGCGGGAAAGCGCGTCCTCGTCACTGGCGGCTCGAAGGGCATCGGCTTCGCCTGCGCCGCTGCATTCATAGCCGAGGGCGCGGAGGTCGCCATCTGCTCGCGGCAGCAGGCCAATCTCGAAGCCGCCAAAGCCACGCTGCGCCTGCGCGCCGCGCTTTCTGCCGACCTGACTGACGCCGCGTCAGCGGACGCGATGATTAAGGCGACGGAAGCCGAACTCGGCCCGATCGACATTCTCGTCAACAGCGCCGGCGCGGCACGGCGCACCCCGCCCGACGAACTGACGCCGGCACATTGGCGGGCTGCGATGGACGCCAAATATTTCAGCTATATCAACGTGATCGATCCGCTGGTGAAGCGCATGGCCGCGCGCGGCGGCGGGGTGATCGTCAACGTGATTGGCAATGGCGGCAAGATTGCCTCGCCCGTGCATCTGGCCGGCGGGGCGGCGAACGCGGCGCTGATGCTGGCGACCGCCGGGCTCGCGACCGCCTATGCGAGACAGGGTGTGCGCGTGGTCGGCCTCAATCCGGGACTGACAGAGACCGGGCGCGTCGCCGAGGGCCTCGCCTCGGATGCGCGGCTCGCCGGCATCAGCATCGACGAGACGCGCGCCCGCGGTATTGCCCGGATTCCCCTCGGCCGGATGGCAACGCCGGAGGAAATCGCCAATACGGTGCTGTTTCTCGCCTCGCCCCGCGCCAGCTATGTGACGGGCGTCAACATCACGATGGACGGCGCCACCACCGCCTGTGTCGTATGACAACGAAAGGTCAGATGGAATGACAGATCAGTCCGGGCCGCGTTATCGCCGCGCCCTGATCGTCGGCGCCGGCAGCGGGCTGAGCGCCGCCCTCGCCCGCCGCTTCGCCGCACAGGGGATGAGCGTCGCGCTCGCCGCGCGCAATCCCGACAAGCTCGCGCCGCTCTGTGCCGATATCGGGGCGAAATCCTTCGCCTGCGATGCCGCCGACGCGGCGGCGGTCGCAGGGCTATTCGAGCAGGTGGAAGCCGGCGGCGGCGCGCCGGATGTGGTGGTCTACAACGCCTCCGGCCGGGTGCGCGGCCCGGTCGCCTCACTCGATCCCGAGGCGGTTGCGCGCGCCCTCGCGGTTTCGGCCTTCGGGGGAGTTTCTCGTCGGCCAGCAGGCGGTGCGGCGAATGCTGGAGGCTGGACACGGCGCCATCCTGTTCACCGGCGCCTCGGCCAGCGTGAAGGGCTATGCGGAATCGGCCGCCTTCGCGATGGGCAAGTTCGCCCTGCGCGGGCTTGCCCAGAGCATGGCGCGGGAACTCGCCCCCAAGGGCATCCACGTCGCGCATTTCGTCATCGATGGCGGCATCCGTTCCGCCGCCCGCCCGGTGCCGCCGGATGCGCCAGACAGCCTGCTCGACCCGGAGGCCATCGCCGAGACCTATCTCCATGTCCTGCACCAGCCACGCAGCGCCTGGACCTGGGAGGTTGAACTCAGGCCATGGGTCGAGCGGTTCTGACCGGCCGCATCGTCCGGCGATTGCGCGCGCCGGTGGTTTGAAGCATGTTTCGCGCACAAAGAATCCAAAGAATGGGAGCCGTCCATGCTGGGCCTGATGCAGCACCACGACCTGATGATCTCGGACTTTCTGGTCCACGCCGCCCGGCATCATCCGCGGGCGGAAATCGTCTCCCGCCTCGCCGGCGGCATTCATCGCCAGACCTGGGTGGATACGGCGCGGCGGGCCCGCCAGCTCGCCCGCGCACTTGGCCGGCTCGGTGTACGGTCGGGGGATCGCGTCGCCACTCTCGCCTGGAACAACCACCGCCATGTCGAGCTCTATTTCGCGATTTCCGGCTCGGGCGCCGTGGTCAACACCGTCAATCCGCGCCTGGCACCCGACGACATCGCCTATATCCTCGAACACGCCGAGGATGGCGTGCTGTTCGCCGAGGCCGATTTCGCATCCCTGGTGGAGCAGGTCGCCGGCAAGCTGCCGCCGGGCCTGCTCCGCCAGGTGGTGTTTCTCTGCGACGCGGCGGACCTGCCCGGCATCGCCCTGCCCGCCGGCGTTGCGATCACCGATTACGAAAGCCTGATCGACGCCGAGACCGACGAATACGACTGGCCCCGGTTCGACGAGCGGACCGCCAGCGGCCTCTGCTACACCTCGGGCACGACGGGACGGCCGAAGGGCGTGCTCTACACCCATCGCTCCACCGTGCTGAAGGCGATGGCGGTGAACGCGGCGGATGCGATCGGCCTCAAGGCGGCCGACCGGCTGATGCCGGTGGTGCCGATGTTCCATGTCAACGCCTGGTCCCTGCCCTACGCCGCCGCCGCCGCCGGCACCTCGCTGGTCATGCCGGGGCGGTTCCTCGACGGGCAGAGCCTTTACGAACTCATCGAGGCCGAACACGTCACCTGCGCCTCTGGCGTGCCGACGGTCTGGCTCGGCGTGCTCGCCCATATCCGCAAGACCGGGGGGCGGTTCAGCACACTCGAGCGTATGATCGTTGGCGGATCGGCCTGTCCGGAAGCGCTGTTCGACGCGTATGACGAACTCGGCGTCACCATCGTCCACGCCTGGGGCATGACCGAGAGCAGCCCGATCGCCACGGTGGCGACCCCGGTGCCCGGCGTCGATGCCGCGACCGCGCGGCGGCAGCGGCTGAGCCAGGGGCGGGTGCTGTTCGGGATCGACCTGCGGGCGCGGCGCGGCGCCGAGGAAGTGCCGTGGGACGGCGAGACCGCCGGCGACATCGAGCTGCGCGGCCACTGGGTGACCACCGGCTATTACCGGATGCCGAAAGGCACGACCGAGGACGGCTGGTTTCCCACCGGCGATGTCGGGATGATCGATCCCGACGGGTTCGTGATCCTCACCGATCGGAGCAAGGACCTGATCAAGTCGGGCGGCGAGTGGATCAGCTCGATCGACATCGAGAACATCGCGGTCAGCCATCCGGCGGTGGCCGAGGCGGCGGCGATCGCGGCGAAACACCCGAAATGGGATGAGCGGCCGGTGGTGATCGTCGCGTTGAAGCCAGGCGCGAGCGCCACCCGCGAGGAACTGCTCTCGGTCTATGAGGGCAAGGTCGCGCGCTGGGCAGTGCCGGACGACGTGATCTTCGTCGACGAGTTGCCGCACGGCGCAACGGGCAAGCTGCTCAAGACCGAATTACGCGCGCGATTCGCCAACCATCTGATCGAGAAGCCGGACGGCGCCGCTACCTGAGCGGCGCCGTCCGGCTTCAGCCGCGCAGCCGGCGGAGCCCCCGCACGGCGACGATCAGGGCGGCGAGATCGGGCATCAGCGCCACATCATGCGCGAGCGCGATGGCGCTCTCGGCCGGGCGACCCAACGCGAAACGCAGCGCCGCCGGATCGCCGCCGCCGTCGAGCGCCGCTTCCACCAGGGCGCCCTGGATTTCGTTCAGCTCGTCCGCCAGCGCGGCGACGGCCCGCGTCGTCCAGCCGCCCGCGGTCGGAACGGCGCCAAGGGCCGCGCGCAACGGGTTCAGCGCGAACACCTCGCCGGCATCCGTCCAGACCGCGCGGACCATTTCGATCGCCCGGTCGTGCCGGGCCGCGAGCCGCACCACGATCGGCGCCACCATCAGCTCCGGCAGGGCCACAGTGAAGGTCGCGAGCGGCAGCGGAACGCCATGCGCGGTCAGGGCTTGCACGTCCTCGGACTCCTCAAGCCGGGCACAGGCCGAGGCGGCCAGATCCGCGAGGCCGAAGCGCAGAGCCTCGACCTCGTCGCCGATCGGCCCCAGAGGCGGGCCGGCCAGCAGGGTGCGCGCGGCGGCTTCCTGCAGGCGGCGCAGAGCGAAAAGCATCCCGAGGCGCTGCGCCGCCGGCACCGCCATGCCCAGCGCCTCGATCTCACGGTAGCGGGACGGCAGGTCGAACGCGGCGGAGGCGATCAGCGCCGCGCAGGCTATCGCCGGCGGTTCCTGCCCGGATTCGAGCGCGATCCGCCCGAAAGCCGCGGCCCCCATCCGGTTGATCAGTTCGTTGGTCACCGCCGTGCCGATCAGCGCACGCCGCAACCGGTGGCCGTCGATTTCCGCCCGGAACCGCTCGCGCAGCGTGTGCGGAAAGTAATCGGCCAGCAGGTGCCCGAGCGCCGGTTCGTCGACCAGCGGTGAAGCATCGATCATCGCGCCGACATGCAGCTTGGCGTGTGCCATCAGGGTGCAGAGCTCGGGCCGGGTCAGGGCTTGGCCAGAAGCCGCGCGCGCGGCCATCGCCGCCGCGTCCGGCAGGCCGGCCACTGCGCGGTCGAGCACGCCGGCTGCTTCCAGCTGGCTCATCAGCGCGTTCTGCGCCGGGAGATCGGCAGCACCGCCGAGCGCATCGAGCGAGATCGCCTGCGACTGCTGGTGATTATCGCGCAGCACGAGCGCCGCCACCTCGTCCGTCATCGAGCCTAGCAGGTCGACGCGCTGGTGCGCCGTGAGCTTGCCGGCCTCCATCACGCTCGCCAGCAGGATCTTGATGTTCACCTCGTGGTCGGAGGTCGAAACACCAGCGGAATTGTCGAGGGCATCGGTATTGATCCGCACGCCGGCCTGCGCTGCCTCGATCCGTCCCGCCTGGGTGACGCCGAGATTGGCGCCCTCGCCAACGACCCGGGCGCGGATGTGTCGGCCATCGACGCGAATGGCATCGTTCGCGCGGTCGCCGGCATCGGCCTGGCTTTCCGTTCCCGCCTTCACATAGGTGCCGATCCCGCCGAAATAGAGCAGATCGACCCGCATGGTCAGGATGGCGCGCAGAACAAGCTCGGGCTCATGCGCGCCGGCCTCGAGGCCGAGCATAGAGGCCGCCGCGGCACTCAGCGTCACCGTTTTCGCGTTGCGCGGGAACACGCCGCCGCCCTCGCTGATCAGCGCGGGGTCGTAATCCGCCCATGACGAGCGCTTCAGCCCGAACAGCCGTCGGCGTTCCTCGTAGCTCTTCGCCGGATCAGGATCGGGATCGAGGAAGATATGGCGATGATCGAATGCGGCCAGCAGCTTCGTGTGACGGCTGACCAGCAGGCCGTTGCCGAAGACGTCGCCCGACATGTCACCGACGCCGGCACAGGTGAAGTCCTCGCGCTGGATGTCGTGACCCAATTCGTCGAAATGCCGCGCGATGTTCACCCAGGCGCCGCGCGCGGTAATGCCCATCGCCTTGTGGTCGTAGCCGACCGAGCCGCCGGAGGCGAAGGCGTCGCCCAGCCAGAAGCCGCGCGAGACGGCGATCTCGTTGGCGATGTCGCTGAAGGTCGCGGTGCCCTTGTCGGCGGCGACGACGAGATAGGGGTCGTCGCCATCGCGCCGGACGATGCGCGGCGGGGCGACCACCGTGCCGCCCGCCAGATTGTCCGTCACATCGAGCATCGCATTGATGAGCAGCCGGTAGCAGGCGATGCCCTCGGCCATGAACGCCTCGCGATCGGCATTCGCATCGCCGGTCGGCGTCGGCGGGCGCTTGAGCACGAACCCGCCCTTCGCCCCGACCGGCACGATGACGACGTTCTTGACCATTTGTGCCTTCATCAGGCTCAGAATTTCCGTGCGGAAATCATCCCGCCGGTCCGACCAGCGGATGCCGCCGCGCGCGATCATGCCGCCGCGCAGATGGCAGCCCTCCATCCGAGCGCCATGCACGAAGATCTCGAACATCGGCCGCGGTAGCGGCATGTCGCCGGCGCGCGCGCTGTCGATCTTGAGGGCGATCACCGGCGTTGCGGCATCGTGGAAATTCGTGCGCAGCACCGCATCCAGCAGCCGGCGGTAGCGGCGGAGGATGCGATCTTCCTCGGGGCTGGCAACGGCATCGAGCAGGTCGCGCCAGCGCGCATCCAGCGCCGCCTCGGCCTCCGGATCACGATTCCGGTCAGGATCGAAGCGGATGTGGAACAGTTCGACCAGCAGCCGGGTCGCCGCCGGGTTGGCGGCAAGCGCTGCCTCCACCGCGTTCTGGCTGAACGGCGCGCGCACCTGGCGGCACCATTTGAACATGGCGCGCATCAGCCATACTTCGCGCCAGTCGAGCCCGGCGCGCAGGATCAGGCGGTTAAATCCATCGACCTCGGCCCGGTGGTCCGATTCGGCCTCGATTGCCTCCAGCACCGCGCTGGCCCGTCCGGTCAGGTCGAAGGCCTCGCGATCCGCGGTCTCCAGCGTGAGGCGCTGAAGCATGACCACACCGCCGCGGGCCGCGAGCCGGTAAGGCACCTCCTCGATCACCCGCAGGCCAAGGCTTTCGATCAGCGGCACGATGTCCGAGAGCGGCACGGCCTCGCCGGCGCGGAACAGCTTGAGCACCACGCGGTCGTCCGCCATGCCGAACGGCCGCACAAGGGCGAGGCGGAACCGGCCGGCGGCGCGCGCCGCGGCGGCAGCCTCGATGTCGCGCACGGCGATATGGGCCGGGGTGGATGCCGCATATTCCGGCGGGAAAGCATCGCCCCATTCGGCAAGGGTCGCCGCCGCCGTCACGTCGCCCTGTTCGCCGGTCAGCGCGTCGGCCAGTCTTTCTCGGAAACTGCGCGCGGCCTCTTTCATTGCGGCCTCGAGCGCCGCGACATCCAGTGCCCGGGCCCGCTTGGGGTCAGCGGCGATGATGAAATTCACCCGTGCCAGCGGCCCGTCACCCATCGCGGTCGCGTAACCGACCAGTTCGCCGCCGGCGGCACGGTTGATCATGCCGGAGAGCGCGTGGCGCAGCGCGGTGTCGAACCGATCGCGCGGGACGAACACGATGGCGGAGATGTGCCGCCCGAACGGATCCCGACGCAGGAACAGCGCCAGTTCCGGCCGCACCTGCAGCCCCATCACCCGCATCGCCGCGGCGATGATTTCATCGGGCAGGCCCTGGAAAAGGTCGTCCCGCGGCCAGGTATCGAGAATGTGCCGCAGCGCGCGGCCGTCATGCCCCGAGGGATCGACGCCGGAGTCCTGCATGATCCGCTCAACCTTTTCGCGCAGCATGGGGATGCTGCGAGGGTTGCGGTTGTAGGAGTCCGGGGCGAACAGGCCGGCGAACAGGGTGAGGCCAACCGGGTGGCCGCTCGCATCGCAGGTCTTCACCACGACGACGTCATAAAGTTGGGCGCGCTGCACGCGGCTGCTGATATCGGCCTTGGCCACCGCCACGCGGTCGAACCGCGCGAGCGCCTCCTCGGCCACCGCGCGCCAGGCAGCGGCATCGCGCAGGATGTCGAACAGGGCGACGTCATCCGCGCGCAGCACGCCGAGTCCCGCGCCATCCGGCACGAGCGCGTAATCGCGCCCGAGTCCGATCTCCTGCAGCCCAAGCAGGATGAAATTGTCATTGGCGATCCAGCCGAGCAGGTCGCGCTCCGGCCCCTCGGCAAGAGCGGCGAAACGCTCGTGCAGGCGCTGGTGCATTGCCTCCGCATCGGCGACGGCGGCGGTGGCATCCTGCATCGCGCGGCGAATGTCCTGGGCGATCGCATCGAGCCGGGTCGGATCGGTTTCGGGGCCGAAGGCGATCTGGATCATCGACTCTGGCCGGCCCGCGCCGATCCCGCGCAGCGCGCCGTCCGCGTCGCGCTCGACCGTGAGCACCGGATGGACCAGGGCATGAACAGGCTGTTCCAGGCTTTGCAGCACCGCAAGAGCGGATTCCACAAGAAATGGGCGGTCGTCGTTGATCAGTTCCAGCACGGCATTGGCGTTGCCCCAGCCTGCGCCGCCGCCGCGCGGATTGAACACGCGCAGCAGGCTTTCACCCGGCCGCCGCTCCTGCGCGAAGGACCAGAGCGAGAGTGCCGCCGCCGCGACGTCCTCCGCGGGCCGGGCGGCGAGATCGGCTGTGGCGATGCCCGCTGCGTAATGATCGAGAAAACCGCAGGCCGCGTCCGCGAGGGGACCTTGCAGGCTGCGCCGAATTGCGCCGGCGATCCCATCGAGCAGCGCATCGCGGCCTGGTCCGTGGCGCACGGTCACCGATCCGTGGCCCCGCCCCGTCGCGTCGTTCGCCGGGCTCATGACCGAACTCCCGATAATCCCGCTCCATAGCCAGAAGCGGACGCCGCCTTCACCGGCATCGATCTGGCGCCCGGCGCCGCAACGATCATCCCAAACCTGGCCGCGGACTCGAGCATGACGTGTTCCCCTTCGTCTGCCGTGTCGTTGAACTGTCGAACCGGTCCGACGCCTTGTCAATTCACGTCTGACCGGCGGCAGCTCCGCATGAAATTTCGTTCTTTATTGATAATAACTCAAAGAAACCGTCATTTGATCCCGCTCAAGGCGGGACCGGAGATCGCTGCTAAACTGGCGGGACAATTTCCGGGTCGGACGGATATGGACATCAAGCGCGAGCACAAGATCAATTTCTGGTTTCTCATCGCCGCCGTGATCGGTGTGCTGCTGATCCAGAACCTCCTCACCCGTCCGCCAGACGTGAAGGTGATTCCCTACAGCGAATTCCTCACCCTCGCGAAGTCGGGGGGTGTTGCCGACCTCCGGATCGACCAGGATAGGATCACCGGCCGCTTCACCAAGCCGCCGGCGAAAACACCGGCGACATTCGAAACCAACAGGGTCGAACCGGCGCTAGCCGCGACACTCGAAAAGACCGGGATCAGCTTCGCGGCGACGCCGGGGCCCACCCTGCTCGAGCGCGCGCTTGGCTGGGTGCTGCCGATCTTCCTCTTCGCGTTCATCTGGCTGTTCCTGATCCGCCGCATGTCCGGGGAGTCCGGTGTCGGCGGCATGATGTCGATCGGCAAAAGCCGGGCGAAAATCTATGTCGAGAAAGATATCAAGGTGACCTTTGCCGACGTCGCCGGCGTCGACGAGGCGAAGGCCGAGCTACAGGAAGTGGTCGATTTCCTCCGGAATCCGAAGGAATACGGCCGCCTCGGCGCGCGCGTTCCCAAGGGGATCCTGCTGGTTGGCCCGCCAGGAACAGGCAAGACGCTGCTCGCGCGCGCCGTCGCCGGCGAGGCCGGCGTGACCTTCTTCTCGATTTCGGGATCGGAATTCGTCGAGATGTTCGTCGGCGTCGGCGCGGCCCGCGTGCGCGACCTGTTCGAGCAGGCGCGACGGCAGGCGCCGGCGATCGTCTTCATCGACGAACTCGATGCGCTCGGCCGCGCGCGTGGCGGCATTTTCACGGGCGGCGGGCACGACGAGAAAGAGCAGACGCTGAACCAGTTGCTGACCGAACTCGACGGGTTCGACAGCAGCACCGGCGTCGTTCTCCTTGCCGCGACCAACCGCCCCGAAATTCTCGACGCGGCGCTGCTGCGTGCAGGTCGGTTCGACCGGCAGGTGCTGGTCGACCGGCCGGACCGCAAGGGACGCATTGCCATCCTGACCATCCATGCGAAGCGCATCACCCTCGCTCCGGATGTCTCGATCGAGCAGGTCGCGGCGCTGACGCCGGGCTTCACCGGCGCGGATCTCGCCAATCTGGTGAACGAGGCCGCGCTGCTCGCCACCCGGCGCCGGGCCGATGCCGTGACGCTGGAGGATTTCAACCAGGCGATCGAGCGCATCGTCGCCGGGCTGGAGAAGCGCAACCGGCTGCTCAACCCGCACGAGCGGGACATCGTCGCCCATCACGAAACCGGCCATGCGCTTGTCGCCATGGCGCTGCCGGGCGCCGATCCTGTGCAGAAGATCTCGATCATCCCGCGCGGGATCGCCGCCCTCGGCTACACCATCCAGCGCCCGCTGGAGGACCGTTACCTGATGGACCGGCGGGAACTGTTCCAGCGGATGACGGTGCTGCTGGCGGGCCGCGCCGCCGAATCCCTGGTATTCGACGAGGTTTCGACCGGGGCGGCGGATGACTTCGTGAAGGCTACCGAGATCGCCCGCAGCATGGTGCTGCGCTATGGCATGGTGCCGGAACTCGGCCTCGTGGCCTATGAAACGGACTCAGGCAGCGCCTGGCTCGGCGGTGCCTCGGCCACCGATCTCAGGCCACGCCGCTACGGCGAGCAGACGGCGGATGCGATCGACGCCGCGGTGCGGGATATTCTCGATACAGCGTTCGAGGCGGCGCGTCTCATCCTGCGGCAGAATCGTGCCCTGCTCGACGAGGTGGCGGATGATCTGCTGCGGCGGGAAACGCTCGCTGCCGCCGATCTGCAGCTCATCGCCGCACGGGTGATCCGGCCTGCTGCCCTGCCCTTCCTGCCCGCGCCGGATCAGCCTTCGGCGGCGGCGGCGGCGAGTGTCACCACGATCGGGTGATGATCGGAACTGCCGCGGCCGAGCACCCGGGCCTCATGCGCGTGCAGGTCGCGCACCATGCAACGGTCGAGCCGGAACGGCACCATCTCGCCGGCGCGGCAGGTGGTCTGCCTCGGGCCGACATCTCGATATCCCCTGAGCCGGATCGGGCCCACCGCATTGTAGTCGCCAACGATCACCGCCGGGCCGTCGATCTGCCGGGCGATATGGCGAAGCTGCAGGCGGTTGAGCATCTGCCCGTGCGAGAGATGGACGTTGGCGAAGGTGATTCCCTGCGCCTCCACCAGCAGGGCGAGGCGCGGCGGCACCCTTCCGGGCATGACCGAAGCCGGCAACCGCACCGTGCCGGGCTCAGCGAGCGGTGCGGGACTCCAGACGGCAAGCCCGTAGATCCGCCTCTGCATCGGCGCGCGATAGAACCATCCGCCGCAAAGATCGGTGACCTGGGCAATCGACTCGGTCGCTTCCTGCATCAGCATCAGGTCGGGCCGGTAATCCTCGATCAGCGCCGCGACCTCGCGGGCCTCGGCGCCCACGCGGCGGAGCAGGTTCCAGCTGATCAGGCGCATCGGCAAACCTCCCTTTGAGCACGCCGTCAGGCCGGCTGACGGCAGGACAATGCGAATGATATGGTAGCCTCCCCGCCCATCTTGTGTATGCATGGCGGCATGGCAGCCAATGACGAACGGCGCGGATGCGGCCGCTGATTTTCCTGCTCCTGCTGATTCATTGCGGAGTCGCCTTGGCGGTTACGCGGCACGCGCTGCTGCGCAAGGCGGATGTACGGGCGGCCCTCGGCTGGATCGCGATCGCCTGGCTGTCGGCAGTGATTGGCGGCCCGCTTTACCTTGCCTTCGGCATCAACCGGATCAACCGGCGCGCGAGCCGCCTCTCCGTCCGCACCGACTCGCTCGATGTCAGTTTCGGCGAAGCGACACCGCCCGACGCGCAGCCCGCCATACAGGCGCTCGCCCGGGTCGGCCAGCGGGTCACCGGCGTTCCCCTGCAATCGGGCAACGCCATTGCCATCCACCACGGCGGATCCAAGGCCTATCCGGCGATGCTGGAGGCGATCCGCGCGGCACGACACAGCATCGCACTCGCATCCTACATTTTCCGCGATGACCGCGTCGGCCGGACCTTCGTCGCCGCCCTTGCCGCGGCGCATGAGCGGGGGGTCGAGGTTCGTGTGCTGATCGATGGCGTTGGCGGCGGCTATCTGCGCGCGCCCGCCTTTCGCGCGCTGCGACGAGCCGGTGTGCCCTGCGCGAAGTTCCTGCACAGCTGGGCGCCGTGGCGGATGCCGCTGCTGAACCTGCGCAACCACAAGAAGCTGCTGGTGATCGACGGCGGCGCCGGCTTCACCGGCGGGCTGAACATCGGCGCCGAGAATCTCGCCCCCGACGATCCGTCCGACCGGGTGGACGATGTTCACCTTCGCGTGGAAGGGCCGGCCACACGGCAACTGATGGCCAGCTTCGCCCAGGACTGGCTGTTCACAACCGGCGAGACGCTCGAAGGTCCGGCCTGGTGGCCGCAGATCGGCGAGGCCGGCGTGACGCCCGCGCGCGGCATCCGCTCCGGACCGGATGGCGACCTGTTCAACCTCGAGACGATTCTCGGTGCTGCGATCACCCTTGCGGAACGGCGGATCAGGATCGTCACCCCCTATTTCCTGCCTGATCCGCAGCTGGAGTTCGCCCTTGCCCAGGCCGCGCTCCGCGGGGTCGAGTTGCAGATCGTGATCCCGGAGCGGAGCGATCACCGGTTGATGGACTGGGCGATGCGCGCGCATCTGCGCTTCTTCCGCGCCATCCGCCCGCATGTGCGGCTCGGCGCAGCGCCGTTCAACCACGCCAAGCTGGTGACGGTGGACGGCGCCTGGTGCCTGATCGGCAGCTCGAACTGGGACACGCGGAGCCTGCGGCTCAATTTTGAGTTCGATCTCGAATGCTACGATCCGGTCGTCTGCGCCAGGATCGACGCGTTGATCGACTCGAAAGTGGCGGCGGCGGCACCGTTACGGCAGGGGCTCGAGACAGGGCCATTCGCGCCGCTACGCGACGCGGCCGCGCGCTTGCTCCTGCCCTATCTCTGAGGCAACAGGCCGAGCGTGGCTCTCGTCAGTTCCCCATCCGGCCGGCGCAGCTGATCGAGGATGGTGAAATGGTCGGCGCCGGCCACAGGCAGGAGCGGCCCCGGCGCATGACTGGCGGCACGCAGGGCGTGCAGATCGCGGCTGTCGGTAACCAGCGCCGCCAGTTCACGCGTGCCGTAGGCGATCGCGAGGGGCTTGTTCACGACCGGCAGGCGCAGGGGCGACAGCGTCGCGGCTTCCTCGTCGGTCAGGCGCAGCTTCTCGTTGAGGTAGGTGTCGCGCAGCGGCCCGAGTTCGAACACGCCGGAAATCGCGAACCCCGCCGTCACCCGCGGATGGCGCAGCCCCATCGCCGCGAGATGCCCGCCGGCAGACCAACCCGACAGCACGACCGGGCCAGCGACGCCGTGCGCGGCGCCATGTCCCGCCAGCCAATCCAGTGCCTGGTGGATTTCGGCGACAATGTCCGCCAGCGTGATCTCGGGTGCCAGGGTATAGCCTGGCAGGGCACAGGACCAGCCATGGGCGCGCACCCCCTCGGCCAGGCAGGCGAAATCCTCGCGCCGGTTTCGCTGCCAGTAGCCACCGTGGATGAACACGAGGCAGGGGGCGTTGGGATCTTCCGCGGCGTAGATGTCCCAGAGATTGCGCTCACGCGGGCCGTACCGCAGATCGAGCCCGGCGGCATGGCGGGCGCGGAATTCGCGCGAGGCGGCGATCCGTGCCTCGTTCAGCGCCGGGCTTTCGGGAACGGCCGCCGAATTGTCATAGGCGCGGTCACGCTCCGCCCGGCTCATCCGGCCCCATTCGGCACAGCGTCCGCGCAGATGCGGCGTGGTCATGTGGCGTCTCTCCGGGTAGCGGGTTCAGCGATGGCGGGAGACGGCATAATCAGCCGCCTCCATCATCAGGGCGCGCAGCGGATCGTCCGGCAGCGTGGCCAGTGCGTCCTTCGCCTTGCGCGCGAATGCGTCGGCCTCGCGGATGGTCTGGCCGATGGCGTCATGCCTGCGGATCAGATCGAGAGCTGTGGCGAGATCGGTTTCGGTCTGCTCGCCGTCCTCGATGGTACGGCGCCAGAACGCGCGCTCAGGACCATCGCCCGCCGCATAGGCCACCAGGACCGGATAGGTCAGCTTGCCTTCGCGGAAATCGTCGCCGACGGTCTTGCCCAGTTCGTTCTGGTCGGCCGCATAATCGAGTGCGTCATCGACGAGTTGGAACGCCATGCCGAGCGCCGCGCCGTAGCCGGCAAGCGCGCCGCACACCGCAGAGTCACGGTCGGCAACAACACCGCCCACCTCGCACGCCGCCGCGAACAGCGCCGCGGTCTTGCCCTCGATCACCTTGAAATAGCGTGGAATGTCCGTGCTGAGATCATTCTGGGTCGTAAGCTGGAGCACCTCGCCCTCGGCGATGGTAGCCGAGGCGTTGCAGAGAATTCGCAGCACGTCCAGCGAGCCGTCCTCGACCATCAGCTCGAAGGCACGAGCAAACAGGAAATCCCCCACCAGCACCGAAGCCTTGTTGCCAAACACGGCGTTCGCGCTCGCGAGCCCGCGGCGGAGGCCGCTTTCATCCACCACATCGTCATGCAGCAGCGTGGCTGTGTGGATGAATTCGACACAGGCGGCGAGGTGGATATGCCGGTCGCCGCGATAGCCGCAGAGCCGCGCCGCGGCGAGGGTGAGAAGCGGCCGCAACCGCTTGCCACCCGCGGCGATCAGATGCGCAGCAAGTTGCGGGATCAGCTCCACATCGCTCGCCATGCGCGCGAGGATGGTGCGGTTCGTTTCCGTCAGATCGTCCTGAAGGACCACCGCGAGGCGATGCAAGGCATCTTCCTCCGGACGCGTGCGCGCCGTTCCGGCATCCTGTCCCGAGGTCAGCAGCCCATCCACAGCCGGTATCAACCTTGTGTTTCCATCTGGATCAGGACAGCATATCGGCGCGGGGGACAGAGGGTCAAGGCGGCCCGCGAGGGAGGAGACCGCATGGAAACGATCGTTGCGTCGACGGATACGATCCGCCTCAGTTTCCTGATGGCGCTCCTCCGCGATGCCGGACTCGCCCCGGTGCTGCTGGATCAGAATATCGCCGCGATCGAGGGCAATATCGGGGCGTTTCCCCGCCGGATCGCGGTTGCGACGGACGAGGCGGCGCAGGCTCGCCGCATTCTGCGCGAGGCCGGCGAGGCATGAGGCTTACCGAAGGCACCTTGCTTGCCGGTCGCATCCGCTACACCCAGGCCGCGACCGGGCATCGGACCGGAATCGAGCCCGTGCTGCTCGCCGCCGTCGTGCCGGCACGGCCGGGCGAACGGGTGATCGAGGCGGGAACCGGTGCCGGCGCCGGTCTTCTCTGCCTCAGCTATCGCGTGCCCGAACTCCGCGGGGTCGGCATCGAGCGGGATCCGGAACTGGCTGCCCTCGCGCGCGACAACCTGCGGACGAACGGCTTCGAGGGCACCACGATCATTGCCGCCGACATCACCGGCCCACCGCTCACCGGCCCATTCGACCATGCCTTCGCCAACCCGCCCTGGCGCCCGGTCGCCGACACCCCCTCGCCCGATCCCGGCCGCCGCCTCGCCTACGAGGCGCCCGGCGATCTGCTGCCGGCCTGGACCGCGTCTCTGACGCGATTGCTGCGTCCGCGCGGCAGCCTGTCGCTGATCCTCCCCGCGGCATCGCTCGATACCGCGCTCGAGGCGGCGCGCGCGGCGGGCTGCGGATCATTGCGGATCCTGCCGCTCTGGCCACGTGCCGGGAGGCCGGCGAAGCTGTTCATTCTCCGGGCAATTCGCGGCGGGCGCGGGCCGACCGTGCTGCTGCCGGGCCTTGTGCTGCACGAGGCCAGCGGCTTCAGCGAGGCCGCCAATCTCGTGCTCCGCGATGGCGCGGCCATCGACCTCTGAGCGGGCGATCACAATCGCGCGGGATGAATTCCGGCCGGCAGTACCGCTTCCAGATGCGGCCAGAGTTCCTCATCCGGCACCTTGACGAGGTCGTGCTCGACGGTGCCGATCAGGTTGCGCGCCGGCAAGGGCGCCAGCGCGTCGCGCAGCGTCGGTATCAGCCGCGCAGGCGCAGCAAGGATCAAACCGCCGAAGCTGCCTTCGGGCAGCGCATTGAGTTCCGACGCCACGGTTCGGGCGAAGGCGATCTTTTCCGACTCGTGCGGGTCATGCCGCGGCTCAACCGCGTGATGCGCCGTCGAGCCGGTATGGAACGATGCGCCCGGCCCATCGCTGCGCAGTTCGGAGGAACGCAGATGCGCCGCCACCGATTCGAATATGCGCTCGGTCTTGAGCTTGCCTGGGGGACGGAACCGCACGAAGCGCGCCTGCGCGCCATCGGCAATCACGACGAGGAGGTCTTCGCTGCTGGACATCGCTACACTCCGAATGGTCTTGACAAGACGATTCTAGGAGCAGGTTCCGCGGGCGGAAATCACTCGATCGGGTAGGTTTGCCGGCCGACGGCCTTGTCCGCAACGCAGCCATGTCCCCAGGCCGGCTCGTACGACCCGATCCTTGATCTGCCTCAATGAAACGTTCCGAAACGATCGGCAAAGCGCTTGCTCAAGAGGCGTGGCAACGCGGGGAGTTGAAGCGGAATGTATCGTGACCGGATCAGGCTGGAGACGCTCTGGGGCAAGGTGATGTCGGCCGAGGAGGCCGCGCTGTCGATCAGGGACGGGATGGTGATCGGCATGAGCGGTTTCACCCGCGCCGGAGACGCCAAGGAGGTGCCGGTGGCCCTCGCCGAGCGCGCCCGGCGCGATCCACTGCGGATCACGCTGATGACCGGCGCCTCGCTCGGCAACGATATCGACAAGACGCTGTCCGAGGCCAACGTGATCGCCCGCCGCATGCCCTTCCAGGCCGATCCGGCGCTGCGCCGCCGCATCAATGACGGCGAGGTGATGTTCATCGACCAGCATCTGTCCGAAACGGTGGAACAGCTGCGCGCGCGCCAGCTTCGCCCGGTCGACATCGCCGTGGTCGAGGCGACGGCGATCAACGAGAAGGGCGGCATCGTGCCCACCACCTCGGTCGGCAACGCCGCGAGCTTCGCCGTGCTGGCGGAGAAGGTGATCGTCGAGATCAACATGACGATGCCGCAGGAACTCGAAGGCCTGCACGACATCTATTTCCCCTCGCGCCGCCCCTATCGCGAGCCGCTCGGGGTGATGCGGCCGAGCGACCGGATCGGCCTGCCCTATGTGCCGATCGACCCGCAGAAGATCATCGGCATCGTCATCACCAGCAAGGCCGACAGCCCCTCGCGCATCGAGCCGCCCGACGAGGACACCGCCGCGATCGCCGGGCACCTGCTGGAATTCCTCGACCACGAGGTGCGCGAGGCCCGGCTCTCGCCCTCGCTGATGCCATTGCAGGCCGGCATCGGCAGCATCGCCAACGCGGTGCTGCACGGCTTCACCGAAAGCCGGTTCAGCAACCTCACCATGTATTCCGAGGTGTTGCAGGACAGCACGATCTCGTTGCTCGACAGCGGCCGCCTTGTCTTCGCCTCCGGCTCGTCGATGACGCTGTCGAAGCCGCTCTACGAACGGGTGCTCGGCGATATCGGCCGCTACCGCGACCGGCTGGTGCTGCGCCCACAGGAAATCAGCAACCATCCCGAAATCGTCCGCCGCCTCGGCATCATCGGCATCAACACGGCGCTGGAGGCCGATATCTACGGCAACGTGAACTCCACCCATGTCGGTGGCACGCACATGATGAACGGCATCGGCGGCTCCGGCGATTTCGCGCGGAACGGCCATCTCTCAGTGTTCGTCACCAAGTCGCTGGCCAAGGGCGGCAAGATCTCCAGCATCGTGCCGATGGTCTCGCATGTCGATCATACCGAGCACGACGTGGACGTGATCGTCACCGAACGGGGGCTGGCGGACCTTCGAGGCCTTGCCCCGCGCGAGCGGGCGGCGCTGGTCATCGACAACTGCGCGCACCCGCTCTACCGCGACGCGCTGCGTGACTATTTCAACGAGGCCGTGCGCAGCCGTGGCGGGCAGACGCCGCATCTGATCGAACAGGCGCTGTCCTGGCACGCCCGCCTGCGCGAAAGCGGCTCCATGCAGGGGGTGAAGCCTCCGGCGCCGCGCCCGGAGGCCCCGGCGCGGCACCGCGGGGTCAGACCCGCATCGGCATGAGAACGAAAATCGCGCTCTCGTCGCCGGCGGCGCGCACCAGGGTCGGCGCCGCGCCGTCGGCGAAGCAGAACTCCACCTTGCCCTTGATCTGTTCCGTCACGTCGTTGAGGTAGCGGGCCTGGAAGCCGATTTCGAGCGGGGTGGCACGGTATTCCACCTGCTCGGCGTCGAGTTCCTCGGTTGCCGTGCCCTGGTCAGGGCTGGTCGCCGAAAGCACCAGGAGGTCGCGGCCGACGGAGAGTTTGACCGGCTTGTTTCGCTCGGAGGTGATCGCCGAGACGCGCGCCACTGCGGCGGAGAAATCGGCGGTCTCGACGCGCAGTATCTTGTCGTTGCCCGTAGGGATCACCTTCGAATAATCGGGATAGGTGCCGTCGATCAGCTTGCTGGTCATCCGCATGGTGTCCAGCTCGAACTGGATGCGGGTTTCCGAGAGCGCGATCGAGACATCGCCGGAGACCTCGTCGAGCAGCTTGCGGATCTCGTTCACCGTCTTGCGCGGCACGATGACGCCGGGCATCCCCGCGGCGCCCTCGGGCAGCGGCTCCTCGACGCGGGCGAGACGATGCCCGTCCGTCGCCACGGCGCGAAGCACCGGCACTCCCTCCGACTCGGCGGCATGAAGATAGATGCCGTTGAGATAGTAGCGGGTTTCCTCGGTCGAGATCGCGAAGCGCGTGCGGTCGATCAGCCCGCGCAGCGCCTGCGCCGGCACGGCGAAGCGATGCGTCAGCTTGCCGGCATCGAGCTTGGGGAATTCGTCGGTCGGCAGCACCACGAGCTTGGTGGCGTAGCGTCCTGCCCGCAGCGCGAGCGGCGCGTCACCGCCCGGATGGTCGAGCTCGATCTCGGCGTTGTCCGGCTGGCGGCGCACGATCTCGTAAAGGGTCGCCGCCGGCGCGGTGACAGAGCCGTCCCTCATCGTCGTCGCGGCGACCTCCTCGATCAGCGCGATCTCCAGATCGGTCGCGGCGATGGTCAGCCGGCCTTCCTTCACCGACAACAGCACATTGGCCAGGATGGGAATCGTGTTGCGTTTTTCGACAACGTTCTGAACATGGGCCAGCGCCTTCAGCAGCGTTGCCCGATCCGCCTTGAGCTTCATGCGATCCTTCCAGTCAGCCTGACCGGGCTGCCTCAGCACCCGGGTCTCGCTGCATAGCCCAGTTCGAACCGGAATTGAACCATCCCGCCGCCCGATGGTGGGTGACAGCGGCGAAAAGCCGGGCTAAGGCAGGGTCCGCGGGGTGCAGCGCCCGGCTTCAGTTCGACAATCGGCAATGATTTCAACGCGGATCGGCTCATGACCAGACCAGTCCCGCCCGCCCTTGTTCATGGCCGCCGGCTGCCCAATACGTGGGACGTCGCGGCGATGGCACTCGTCTTCGCCCTGCTGATCGGGGTGGCGCACGTCGCGCAGGGCACGATGGCGCCCCTCGCGCGGATGAAATCGGGCCATATTCACCTGAATCCGGCGTGGCTGCCCGGCTACGCATTGCGCACGACGTTGCGCATGTTCGCTGCCCTGCTCGTCTCGCTCGGCTTCACCTTCACGGTCGCGACACTGGCCGCGAAGAGCCGGCGCGCCGCAATCATCATCATCCCGATCCTCGACATCCTGCAATCGATCCCGATTCTCGGCTTCATTTCCTTCACCGTGCTGTTTTTCCTGCATCTTTTCCCGGGACAGGAACTCGGCGCGGAACTCGCGGTGGTGTTCGTCATCTTCACCAGCCAGGCCTGGAACATGGCCTTCAGCTTCTATCAGTCGCTGACCACCGAACCGGCGGATCTGGTCGAGGCCTGCCGCAGCTTCGGCCTGACACCCTGGCAACGCTTCTGGCGACTCGACGTGCCGTTCGCCGTGCCGGGCCTCGTGTGGAACACCATGCTATCGATGTCCGGCGGCTGGTTCTTCGTGGTCGCGTCTGAGGCGATCACGGTCGGTCACACCACCTTCACCTTGCCGGGGATCGGCTCCTACGTTGCGGTCGCGCTGCAGCACCGCGATTTCGCTGCCATCGTCTATGCGCTGCTGGCCATGCTGGTGGTAATCCTGCTCTACGACCAGTTGCTGTTCCGCCCTCTTGTTGCCTGGTCGGGCAAATTCCGGTTCGAAACCGTGCCCTCCGCCGGCGAGACGGAACCCTGGGTCCTCCGCCTGCTGCGCCGGACCTTTCTTCTCCGCGCCGCAGGGGACTGGCTGAGCGACCAGTTTGCCCACGTCGTCCGCCTGCGCCTCGGCAGGGCCGACCGGAAGTTCGGGTCCGCCGGCCTCGACCGCGCCACCGGACGGATCGGCGACGCCGCCTTTTATGCGGTCGTGATCATCGCGGCCGGCGCCGCTGCCGCACAGGTGGTCGAGTTCTGCGCGCGCACGATGTACTGGAGCGATCTTGCCCAGTGCGTCGTGCTCGCCTTCTACACCCTTGCCCGCGTCATCGCGGCTTTGGTGATCTCCTGCGTGATCTGGGTGCCTGTCGGCGTCTGGGTCGGGTTCAGGCCGTGGGCGACGCGACTGGTTCAGCCAGCCGCGCAGTTCCTCGCCGCCTTCCCCGCCAACCTCGTCTTCCCCGTGGTGGTTGCCGGAATCGTGCATTTCCGCCTCGCTCCAAACATCTGGCTGACACCGCTGATGATCCTCGGCACACAGTGGTACGTCCTGTTCAACGTCGTCGCGGGTGCCGCCGCGCTGCCGGGCGACCTGAAGGAAGCGGCATCGAATTTCCGCCTGAGCGGGCTTCTCTGGTGGCGCCGGCTCATCATTCCCGGCATCCTGCCCTATTTCGTTACCGGCGCACTCACCGCGACCGGCGCGGCCTGGAATGCCTCGATCGTTGCCGAGGTCGCCTCATGGGGCCATACCACGCTGGTCGCGCGTGGGCTCGGCGCCTATATCGCGCAGGCGACCATGGCCGGGAACACCAGCCGCATCGTGCTCGGCGTGGCCGTGATGGCGGCTTTCGTGCTCGGCTTCAACCGGCTGGTCTGGCGCCCCCTCTACGCCTATGCCAGCCGGCGCACCAATTTCGGATAAGGAGGAGAGATGGACCAGCAAACCGCGCCCGGCATCCTGCTCGATGTCCGCAACTGCCGGCAATCCTATCCGAAGGAAGCCAACAGCGAACTGGTCGTGCTCGACGACGTCAACGTGACGCTGCGCGAGGGCGAGATCGTCGGCCTGCTCGGCCGCTCCGGCTCGGGCAAGTCGACGCTGCTGCGGATCATCGCCGGCCTGCTGCGCCCGACCCGCGGCGATGTGTCGTGGAAGGGTGCGCCGGTGCGCGGCCCGGTGCGCGGCGTCGCCATGGTGTTCCAGAGTTTTGCTCTGTTTCCGTGGCTCACGGTGCAGGAAAATGTCGAGCTCGGGCTGGAGGCGCAGGGTGTCGCCCGGCGCGAGCGCGAGGAGCGCGCCGAGGAGGCGATCGACCTGATCGGCCTCGGCGGTTATGACGGCGCCTACCCCAAGGAACTCTCGGGCGGCATGCGCCAGCGCGTCGGCCTCGCCCGCGCGCTGGTCACCCATCCCGACCTGCTGCTGATGGACGAGCCGTTCTCGGCGCTGGACGTGCTGACCGCCGAAACCCTGCGCACCGACCTGATCGACCTCTGGTCGGAGGGCAAGCTTCCGGTCAAGTCGATCCTCATCGTAACTCACAATATCGAGGAAGCGGTGCTGATGTGCGACCGCATCCTCGTCTTCTCGTCCGATCCCGGGCGGGTCGCGCACGAATTGCGCGTTCCCTTTCCACACCCGCGCAACCGGCTCGATCCGGCCTTCCGCAAGATGGTGGACGACATCTACGCGGTGATGACGCGGCGCAAGTCGCCGGCGGACCTGAAGGCCGAGGCCGCCCACCCGGCGACCGGCTTTGCCACGCCGCTCCACCCGATCGGCACCAACCTGATGTCCGGCCTGATGGAAACGCTCGCCGCCCCGCCATATGACGGCCGCGCCGACCTGCCGGCCCTCGCCTCCGTGCTGCAATACGAGGCTGACGAATTGTTGCCACTCGGCGAAACCCTGCAACTGCTGCGCTTCGCCGAACTTGAGGATGGCGATATCCGCCTGACCGAGCAGGGCCGGACCTTCGTGAATGCCGATACCGAGGAGCGCAAGAAGATCTTCGCCGCCGCCGCCCTCGCCAACGTGAAGCTGGTCGCCGCGATCCGCCAGGTGATCGACGAACGCTGGAACCATCGCGCCTCCGCCGTCCGCTTCCGCGACGAACTGGAAGATCACATGTCGCCCGAACGCGCCGAGGAAACGCTGCGCACCGCGATCTCCTGGGGCCGCTATGCCGAGATCTATTCCTACGACGAGGAAGCCCAGCAGTTCAGCCTCGAGGATATCGAGGAAGAATAGGGCCGTCTGATCCGCTTCGCCGCAATCGAGCCGCTTTAACCGGCGGGGGCGGCACGCCATCTGCTCTCGATGAGCACCGGAGCAGAAAGACTGCGTGACGTGCCGGTCGGCATCGATGCGACCGGCACCCGCACCGAGCATGATTCGATGGGCGCGATCGAGGTGCCGGCGGATCGCTACTGGGGAGCCCAGACCCAACGCAGCCTGCGCCATTTCGCCATCGGCGAACGGATGCCGACGGCGCTCTACCGCGCCTATGCGCTGGTCAAGAAGGCGGCGGCCGAGGCGAATGCCGAGCTTGGCGCGCTGCCCGGCTGGAAGGTGGCGGCGATCGTCCGCGCCGCCGAAGAGGCGATGGCGGGCGCACTCGACGATCATTTCCCGCTGCATGTCTACCAAACCGGCTCGGGCACGCAGTCCAACATGAACCTCAACGAGGTGCTGGCCGCGCGGGCGAACCAGCTGCTCGGCGCCGAACCCGGCGCTCGAGCGCCGATCCATCCGAATGACGACGTCAACCGCTCGCAATCCTCCAATGATACGTTTCCCGCGGCGATGCATGTCGCGACCCTCGCGGCGCTGGACGAGGATCTCATTCCCGCTCTCGACGCGCTCGCCGGCGCCATCGAGGCGAAGGCCGTCGCGTGGATGGATATCCCCAAGACCGGCCGCACCCATCTGCAGGACGCGGTGCCGCTCACCGTGGGCCAGGAATGGTCGGGCTATGCGCACCAGCTTCGCGATGCGCTGGCG
>NZ_AFPR01000177.1:0-1186 GCF_000219295.1 Acidiphilium sp. PM | reverse complement strand
CGCCCGCCGTCCGCATCACGCGGGTGAGGCCGGCGGGCTCGATCATCGGGAAGCGGGCGGGGATCTCGGCCAGCGGGATGTCCGCATGGGCGATGCCGAGACGGTCGAGCGAGCGGCGGGTGGGCTCGTACCAGGGGGTTTCGCCGCGCATGAAGTAGATCACCGGCAGGTCGTCGTAATGGCGCGCGCCGGTTTCCGCCCAGAGCGCCTCCCACAGGCGGAAGGCGGCGGGCATCATGTGGGCGTAGCCCTCCAGCTCGCCATAGGCGTGGCGGATGATGCGGTGCTCGTCATGCGAGGAGGCGCGGGGGTTGGGCAGCGGGCCCTGCTCGAACAGCTCGACCGCGAAGCCGCGCCGGCTCAGCCCCCAGGCGGCGGAGAGGCCGGCGATGCCGCCGCCGACCACCAGCACGCGCGGCGCGCTCATGCCGGCATCTCCTCGCGCGCCGGGGCGGCGGCCGGGGTGAACCATCCCTGACGGCGCCGCCAGTCGGGGTCGAGATCGCGGAAGCGGGCGAGGGAGAGCTTGCCGAGATCGGCGAAGGTGCAGCGCCCCTCCACCACGATGTCGCGCAGGGCGCGGCCGGTGGCGGGCGAGAGGCCGAAGCCGACGCTCGACATCGTCGCCACCGTGACGTTGCCGGGATCGGCCGGGCGGTCGAGCACGGGCCGGCCATCGGGCGTGTTCTCGACGATGCCGGCCCAGGAGCGGATGACCCGCGCGTGCGCCGCCTTCGGGAAGAGCTCGGCGAGGCGGCGGGCGAGAGGGCGGATCGTCGGCGTCGAGGGGCGGGGAAGCGGATTGTCCGCCGGCACGGCGTCGAGCCATTCGTGCCAGCCGCCGCCATAGGCGAGGTTGCCGCGCAGGGTCTGCCGCCCGTAGAGCCCGTTGCCGTCGACCCCGCCGAGCGGCATCAGCGGCAGCGCCTCGGTGACGATCATCTCGGCGCGGGCCGGGGCGAGCGGCAGGTCGAGCCCGGCGTCGCGGGCGAGGCGGTCGGATTGCGGGCCGGCGGCGATCACCAGCTGGTCGCAGCCGATCACGCCGTCCGCCGTGCGGACGCCGACGGCGCGGCCGCCGGCCATCGCGATGCCGAGGGCGGGGGTGTGCTGGAGGATGCGGGCGCCATGGTCCTGCGCCGCCCAGGCATAGGCCTGCACGGTGCGTTGCGGGTTGCCTGGCCGC
>NZ_AFPR01000178.1:0-1440 GCF_000219295.1 Acidiphilium sp. PM | reverse complement strand
CCTCGTCGAGCCCGCCGCTGGCGAAGATCCGGATCGCGCCGCATCCCGCCGCGTCGAGAATGCCGCGCACCGCCCTTGCGTGATAGGCGAGATCGCCGCTGTCGAGCCTGACCGCCGCGATCGCGATGCCCTCCGCCGCGAGGCGGGGCGCCAGCGCCGCGACCCGCGCGGCGCCGCGCTCGGTGTCGTAGGTGTCGATCAGCAGGCAGAGCCCGGCGGGGCGGGTGCGCGCGAAGTCGAGGAAGGCCTCGGTCTCGCCGTCATGCGCCTCGACGAAGGCATGGGCCATCGTGCCCATGAGCGGAATGCCGAACCGGCGGCCGGCGAGCACGGTGGCGGTGGCGTCGAAGCCGGCGAGCCAGGCGGCGCGGGCGGCGTACAGCCCGGCCTCGCCGCCATGGGCGCGGCGCAGCCCGAAATCGACGAGCTGGCGCCCGCCCGACGCGAGCACCATCCGCGCCGCCTTCGAGGCGATGACGGTCTGGAAATGAACGATGTTGAGGAGGCGGGTTTCCACGAACTGCGCCTCGGGCAGCGGCGCGGTGACCCGCAGCACCGGCTCGTCGGCGAAGACGGCCGTGCCCTCGGGCACCGCATCGACGTCGCCGGTGAAGCGGAACCCGGCGAGACTGTCGATGAAGCCCGGCGCGAACCGGCCGGTATCGCGCAGCCAGGCCAGATCCTCGGCGTCGAAACGCATGCCTTCGAGGAACGTCACCGCCTGGTCCAGCTCGGCGGCGAGCAGGAAGCCGCGCTCGGGCGGCAGGCGGCGGAAGAACAGCTCGAACACCGCGCTGCCGGTCATGCCCCGCGCCGCGTAGGCTTCGAGCATCGACAGCTCGTAGAGGTCGGTCAGCAATGCGCTGGCGTCCGGCATGGCGGAATTCTGCGCGGCGCGGGCGGTGCGTGTCGTTGATTCTCGTCAACCGGCGCCACGGCTTGCCCGGGTCGGCGGATCGGGCCACATGGACGCGATGACCGAAAACGACCCTGAAGCCGCGCTCCGTCGCTCGCTCTTCCGGCATCGTGCCTTCGCGACCGGGCTGCTGGCGCTGATGGCGGCGCTGATGGCGGCGGGATACGCCATGCCGCCCGACCCCGCCGCCCTGTTCCTGCGCGATGCCGCCAAGGCCGGGCTGATCGGCGGCATCGCCGACTGGTTCGCCGTGACCGCGCTGTTCCGCCACCCGCTCGGCCTGCCGATTCCGCACACCGCCATCCTGCCGGCGCAGAAGGAGCGGCTCGGCGCCGCCCTGGGCCGGTTCGTCGCCAACCACGTGTTCACCGGCGCCGATGTGACGCGGTTTCTCGCCGGTCTCGACATTCCCGCCCTGCTCGGCCGGTTCCTCGCCGATCCGGCGATGTCAACGCCGCTGGCGGAGGCCATCGCCGGGGCGCTGCCGCGCCTGCTCGATTCGGTCGAGGATGGCCGGGCGCGGC
>NZ_AFPR01000179.1:0-3372 GCF_000219295.1 Acidiphilium sp. PM | reverse complement strand
GCCGCCGGTGTTCTTCAAGCGCCAGCCGGTCGTGATGAAGGCGGTGGCGCGCTGGCGGGAGCCGGCGATCATGGCGGCGATCGAACGGGGCCTGCGCGCCGAGGCGGACTGCAAGCGCACCGGGGCGGTGCCCGAGGCGATCGTGCGGCAGATGCTGCTGGGGCTCGCGCAGCGCGCCGCCCGCGCCTGAGGTTCAGGCGCCGTAGCCGCCGCACGCCGGCGATCTCGGTCTCGAAGGAACGGGCATAGGCGCCGTCGCAGAGCGCGACATCGGTCGAGGTTCCGCCCATGTCGAAGCCGACGATGCGGGTGAAGGTGCCGCCGCGATCGATCCAGAACTGCCACGGCCCGCCCATGAACCCGCCTCTTGACGATGCGCGCGCCTGTCCATCATGCGTCCGCCGGGCGCGCATCTGCCTCCACCCCCTTTCCAGCATGCGCGGACGGGGCCATATCGTCGCGGGGACATTTCGGGAACATGGCTATGGCAGGGTCGGGCTACATCACCGTGCGCGGCGCGCGTGAGCACAATCTGAAGAACATCGACGTCCGCATCCCGCGCGACCAGCTCACCGTGATCACCGGGCTGTCCGGCTCCGGCAAGTCCTCGCTCGCCTTCGACACGATCTATGCCGAGGGGCAGCGCCGCTATGTCGAGAGCCTGTCCGCCTATGCGCGGCAGTTCCTCGAACTGATGGGCAAGCCGGATGTGGACAGTATCGAGGGGCTCTCGCCGGCGATCTCGATCGAGCAGAAGACGACCTCGCGCAACCCGCGCTCCACGGTTGGCACCGTCACCGAAATCCACGACTACATGCGCCTGCTCTGGGCCCGCGCCGGCGTGCCCTATTCGCCGGCGACCGGCCTGCCGATCGAGGCGCAGACGGTGAGCCAGATGGTCGACCGGGTGATGGCGATGGCGCCCGGCACCCGCCTGCTGCTGCTCGCCCCGGTGGTGCGCGACCGCAAGGGCGAATACCGCAAGGAACTCGCCGAATTGCAGCGCCGCGGCTTCACCCGCGTGAAGGTGGACGGCAAGCTCTACGAGATTGCCGAGGTGCCGGCGCTCAACAAGAAGATCAAGCACGAGATCGAGGCGGTGGTGGACCGCATCGTCGTGCGCGAGGGCGCGGAACAGCGGCTTGCCGATTCCTTCGAGACCGCGCTCGCCCTCTCGGATGGCATCGCCTATGCCGAGAACGCCGACACAGGGGAGCGCACGGTGTTTTCCGCCCGCTTCGCCTGCCCGGTCTCCGGCTTCACGATCGAGGAGATCGAGCCGCGCCTGTTCAGCTTCAACTCGCCGCACGGCGCCTGCCCCGAATGCGCCGGGCTCGGCACCGAGACCGTGTTCGACCCCGCGCTGATCGTGCCCGACGAGCGCCGCTCGCTCGCCGACCAGGCCATCGCCCCCTGGGCCAACGCGCAGTCGCCCTATTACGACCAGACGCTGGCCTGCCTCGCGAAGCATTTCCGGGTGAAGCTGACCACGCCCTGGGAAGACCTGCCCGAGACGGTGCGCGAGGCGATCCTGTTCGGCGCCGGCAAGACGGAGATCGACTTTTCCTACAAGGACGGGGTGCGCGCCTATACCGTCACCCGCCCGTTCGAGGGGGTGGTGCGCAATCTCGAACGCCGGATGCGCGAGACCGACAGCGTGTGGGTGCGCGAGGAGCTGGCGCGCTACCAGGCCGAGCAGCCCTGCCGGCGCTGCCAGGGCGCGCGCCTGCGCGACGAGGCGCTGGCCGTCCGGGTTGCCGGGAAAAACATCGCCGAGGCCTCGGATCTTTCGATCCGCGAGGCGCGCGACTGGTTCGCCACCGTGCTCGACACGCTGACCCCGCAGCGCCAGGACATCGCCCGCCGCATCCTCCGCGAGATCAACGAGCGGCTGCAATTCCTCGTCGATGTCGGGCTCGACTATCTCTCGCTCGCCCGCAGCTCGGCCACGCTGTCGGGCGGGGAAAGCCAGCGCATCCGCCTCGCCAGCCAGATCGGCTCCGGCCTGACGGGCGTGCTCTACGTTCTCGACGAACCCTCGATCGGCCTGCATCAACGCGATAACGAACGGTTATTGGGCACGCTGCGCCGGCTGCGCGATCTCGGCAACACGGTGCTGGTCGTCGAGCATGACGAGGATGCGATCCGCAGCGCCGACCACGTGATCGATATCGGTCCGCGCGCCGGCGTGCATGGCGGCGAGCTGGTCGCCGAGGGCACCGTCGCGGACATCGCCGCCAATCCGCGCTCGCTCACCGGCGACTATCTCTCCGGGCGACGTTCCATTGCGGTTCCGGAACGGCGACGGCCGGTCGATCCCGCGCGGATGCTGAAACTCGTCGGCGCCCGCGGCAACAATCTCAAGACCGTCACCGGCGAATTCCCCCTCGGCGTGTTCACCGCCATCACCGGCGTCTCCGGCGGCGGCAAGTCCACCCTGGTGATCGACACGCTCTACAAGGCGGTCTCCCGCCGGCTGATGGGCTCGGGGCAGGTGCCCGCGCCGTTCGAGCGGCTCGACGGGCTCGACCTGCTCGACAAGATCATCGAGATCGACCAGTCGCCGATCGGCCGCACCCCGCGCTCCAACCCCGCGACCTATACCGACCTGTTCGCCCCGATCCGCGACTGGTTCGCCGAACTGCCGGAAAGCCGCGCGCGCGGCTACAAGTCCGGCCGCTTCTCCTTCAACGTCAAGGGCGGGCGCTGCGAAGCCTGCCAGGGCGACGGGGTGCTGAAGATCGAGATGCACTTCCTGCCCGACGTCTTCGTCACCTGCGACACCTGCAAGGGAAAACGTTACAATCGCGAAACGCTTGAAATCCGCTTCCGGGAGAAATCCATCGCCGATGTGCTCGACATGAATGTCGACGAGGCGATGGGCTATTTCTCCGCCCAACCCCGCATCCGCGACCGGCTCGAACTGCTCGGCAAGGTCGGGCTCGGCTATATCAAGCTCGGCCAGGCGGCCACGACCCTTTCCGGCGGCGAGGCGCAGCGGATCAAGCTCGCCAAGGAACTCGCCCGCCGCGCCACCGGCCGCACGCTCTACATCCTCGACGAGCCGACAACCGGCCTGCATTTCGAGGATGTGAGGAAATTGCTGGAGGTTCTCCATGCGCTGGTGGATGCCGGCAATACCGTGATCGTGATCGAGCACAATCTGGAAGTGATCAAGACCGCCGACTGGATCATCGATCTCGGCCCCGAGGGCGGGGATGGCGGCGGCGAGATCGTCGCTGCCGGCACGCCGGAAGAGGTCGTGACGAACGAGCGGTCTCATACCGCGAGCTTCCTCGCGCCCCTGTTGCCGAAGCCGGCGGCGCGGAGCGCCGGGCGGCGTCGCAAGGTGGCGTGATGCTGCCGGCCTGG
>NZ_AFPR01000180.1:0-4745 GCF_000219295.1 Acidiphilium sp. PM | reverse complement strand
AGGTCACCGCGGTCGAGATGTTGAGCGTTCCCACGCCGTCGCCGCCGGTGCCGCAGACATCGATCGCCCCCGGCGGCGCCGCGATCGGCCGCATCCGCGCGCGCATCGCCCGCACCGCGCCGGTCAGCTCCGCCACCGTCTCGCGCCGCACCCGCATCGCCATCAGCATCCCGGCGATCTGCGCGTCATTCGCCTTGCCGTCGATCACGGCGCCGAACGCCGCCTCGGCCAGCTCCTCGGACATCGTCTCGCCCCGCCCCAGCCGGTCGAGCACCGGCTTGAGATCGGCGAGGATCTCGCCCGGCCCCTGGTTCCGCCCGCGGGCGATGCCGAGGAAGTTGCGCAGCAGCGTGTGCCCGTGCGCGGTGGCGATGCTCTCGGGGTGGAACTGCACGCCGAAGATCGGCAGGTCGCGGTGCCGCAGCCCCATGATCAGCCCGTCCTCGGTGAAGGCGGTGGGGATCAGCGTCTCCGGCAGCCCCTCGCGCTCCACGATCAGCGAGTGATAGCGCGTCGCCTCGAACGGGTCGGGCAGCGTCTCGAACACGTCCGAGCCCTGGTGCCGGATCGGCGAGATCTTGCCATGCATCGGCACCGGCGCGCGCACCACCCGCCCGCCGAAGGCCTGGCCGATCGCCTGGTGCCCGAGGCAGACGCCGAGAATCGGCACCTTGCCGGCCGCCGCCGCGATGAGGTCGAGGCAGATCCCCGCCTCGTTCGGCGTGCACGGCCCGGGCGAGAGCACGATCGCCTCCGGCCGCATCGCCAGCGCCTCCTCCACGCTGATCCGGTCGTTGCGGTGCACCGCGCATTCCGCCCCGAGATCGCCGAAGAACTGGACGAGGTTGAAGGTGAAACTGTCGTAGTTGTCGATCAGCAGGATCATCGGGCCGGCGCCTCGTTGGGGGTGACGTACTGGCCGGCATCCTCGGCGGCGCGGAACAGCGCGCGCGCCTTGGCGTGGCTCTCGGCGAGCTCGGCATCGGGGTCGGAATCGGCGACGATGCCGACCCCGGCCTGGACATAGAGCCGCCCGTCCCTGATCAGCGCGGTGCGCAGCGCGATGCAGGTATCCATCGTGCCG
This sequence comes from Acidiphilium sp. PM, assembly GCF_000219295.1. Taxonomy (NCBI): domain Bacteria; kingdom Pseudomonadati; phylum Pseudomonadota; class Alphaproteobacteria; order Acetobacterales; family Acidocellaceae; genus Acidiphilium; species Acidiphilium sp. PM. Next base: position 3,661 of record NZ_AFPR01000180.1, on the reverse strand, counting down.
TTGGCGGCGAAATAGCCGATGCACCCGCCATAGAGCCCGCGGCGGCTGGGCTCGAACTCCTCGATGATCTCCATCGCCCGCACCTTCGGCGCGCCCGAGAGCGTGCCCGCCGGGAAGCCGGCGATCAGCGCGTCCAGCGCGTCCGCCTCCGGCCGGATGCGGCCCTCGACATTCGAGGAGATGTGCATCACGTGCGAGAACCGCTCGATCACGAAGCTCTCGGTCACGTTGACCGAGCCGATCTCGGCGACGCGGCCGACATCGTTGCGCGCGAGGTCGAGCAGCATCAGGTGCTCGGCGCGCTCCTTCGGGTCCTCCAGCAGCTCGGTCTCCAGCGCCTCGTCCTCGGCGCGCGTCGCCCCGCGCCGGCGCGTGCCGGCCAGCGGGCGGATCGTCACCGTGCCGTCGCGCAGCCGCACCAGGATCTCCGGGCTGGAGCCGACCGCCTGATAGGCGCCGAAATCGAGGAAGAACAGGAACGGCGCCGGGTTGATCCGCCGCAGCGAGCGATACAGCGCGAAGGGCGGGAGCGTGAATTCCTGCTCGAAGCGCTGGCTCGCCACCACCTGGAACACGTCGCCGGCAGCGATGTAGTCCTTGCCCCGCAGCACCATCGCGCGGAACTCGTCCTCGCTCATGTTCGAGGTCGCCGGCCCGGCCGGCGCGGCATGGCCCGGCAGCGCCGGCGTCGGCCGGTCGAGCGCCGCCATCGCCGCCTCGATCCGCCCGGTCGCGAGGCTCCAGGCCTCCGCCGCCGAAACCCCCGCGCGCGGCCAGACCGGTGCGGCCAGCGTGATCTCGTCGCGCACCGAATCGAAAATCGCGAACACCCCCGGCCGCATCAGCACGGCGTCGGGAATCCCGAGCACGTCCGGCTTCACCGCCGGCAGCTCCTCCATCAGCCGCACCATGTCATAGCCGAGATAGCCGACCAGCCCGCCGGTCATCGGCGGCAGGTGGTCCGGCAGGTCGAGCCGCGTCGCCGCGATCAGGTCGCGCAGGCTCTCGAAGGCCGGGCGCGGATCGGCCGCGTAGCCTTCCGCGTCCGCCGCCGGGTCGCGGTTCACGCTCACCTGGCCGCGGTCGCACCGCCAGATCAGGTCCGGCGCGAAGCCGATCACCGAATAGCGCCCGCGCGCCGCCCCGCCCTCGACGCTCTCGAGCAGGAAGGAATGCGCCGTGCCGTGCGCGAGCTTGAGGAAGGCGGCGACCGGCGTGATCAGGTCGGCGGCGAGCAGTCGCCAGGCCAGCGCGCCCCGCCCGGCATCGTAGGCGGCGCGGAAACGGGCGTGCTGGTCGGTCTCGGGTGTCATCTCGCTGGCCTCAATTGCTGATCTGGTTCAGCAGCTTCGTGTTGATCTTCACATGGTCGCGCTGGCGCAGCGCCGCGGCATAGGTCTGCAGCACGTCTTCCTGCATCGACTGGCCGAGCGAATCGGCCACCCGCTGGTGGAACGCCTTGTCGCTGCCCGGCTTCGGCTCGGCGATGTCGCTCACCACGCCGACGACGAAGCCCTCCTGCGTCTGCACCATGGTGGGCGCGCCCTTCTTGAGGCTGAACGCCACCTGGGCGAGCTGCGGCGGCACGCCCTTGGCTGGCTTCGCGCGCGTCATCGGCGCCGAGGTCGTCACCGTCAGCCCCGCCGCCGAGGCCGCCGCCGCCAGGGTCTTGCCACCCTTCACCGCGGTCAGCAGCTTCGCCGCCGCCACCTCTTCCTGCCGCTCCACCTGCGCGCCGGTCCAGTCGGCCAGCACGTCGGCCTTCACCTTGTCATAGGGCTTGAGCGCCGGCTTGATGATCCGGTGCACCGCGATGGCGTAATAGCTGTCGCCCGGCCCGCTCACCGCCTGCGGGGTGTTGCCCGGCGCGGTGGCGAAAATCGCCTTGACGATCGCCTGCCGCAGCGCCGCCGGCCCGGGAATCCCCGCCGGCTTGCCGTCCACCGCCATGCCCTCGCGGTCCACGCTCACCCGCGCCTTGGCGAGATGCAGGCTGGCCGGCAGCTTGCCGAGCGCCGTGCTGCCCGCCAGCGCGTCCTGCAGGTGGCTCAGCGTGTTGTCCACCACGTTGCGCGCCTTGCGCAGCTGGATCTCGGCGCGAATCTGGTCCGCCACCGCCGAGAGCGGCTTGTCGCCGCCGGCGACGGCCTTCGTCACCTTGAACACATAGGTGCCGAGCGCCCCCTTCACCGGCGCGGAAACCTCGCCCGGCGTCGCCGCGAACGCCGCCTTGGCCAGCGTGGCCGAGGGCAGGTCGGAGGGCTTCGCGTCGGTCATGACGATGGCGGTGGCCGTCGCCGCGGCGGCCGCCTTCTGCATCGCCGCCCAGTCGGCCCCGCCCTTCCACGCCTTGGCCAGCGCCGCGGCGCTCTTCGCATCCTCCGCGGTGATGATCTCGACGGTCCGCGTCGGCGTCTGCGCGAATTTCGCCTTCTCCTGCTGATACTGCGCCGCGATCTCCGCCTGCGACACCGCCTCGCCCCTGGCGATCAGCGCCGGCGAGAGCACGACGACGTCCGCATCGCGCAGCGCCGGCGTCGAGAACCGCCCCGGATGATCCCGCCAGTAGCGCCGCAGCACGGTCTCGGCCGGCGCCGGCGGCGGGTTGGCGGCGGCGAAGGGCAGCTGCGCGAACTGCACCGTCCGCTCCTGCGCGGCATAGGCGAAGATCTGGTCCACCAGCGGCGCCGGCGCGCTCACCCCGGCGGTCACCGCATCGATGATCTGCGACGTCTTCAGCCCGCTGGCGATCTCCGCCATGAACGCCGCCGGCGTCAGGTTGTGGTTGGCGAGCACGGCGTTGAACGTCGCCTTGTCGAACTTGCCGTCCGGCCCGTGGAACGCCGGAATCGCGAAGACCTGCTGGCGGATCGCAGCGGGCGGCGCCACCACCCCCATCCGCCGCGCCTCCAGCTCCATCGCCGCGCGGTCGATCGCGGTGCCCAGCGCCTGGTCGGCGAACAGCCGGCGCTCGCCCTTGCTCGGCTCGCGGCCGCTGTTCTGCGTCGCATAGGCGTTCAGCGTGCGCTGGTAGGCGGCATTCACCGCCTCGATCTTGATCGGCTGCCCGCCCACCGTCGCGATCGCGTCGGACGCGCCGATGCCCATCACCACGCTGGAGACGCCCCAGAACACGAACACGCCGATCAGCACGACGAAAAACGCGCGCACGATCCAGTTGTCGAGCAGTTGGCGGATCATCGAAAGCATGCGGCAGAACCCTCATCCAGCGGGAAAGCCGCGTCTTACCACGGGCGCGCCCGATTGCCACCCGGCCCCGCCTCGTCTACCTCGGTTGCGCCACGTCAGGAGGACAAGCGCATGCCCCAGCTGATCGCCGGAAACTGGAAGATGAACGGCACCCTCGCCGGCATTGCCGCCTATGCCGCCGCCCTGCGTCCCGCCTCCCCGGGCGCGGAGCTGCTGGTCTGCCCGCCGGCGCCGCTGATCGCCCCGCTGCGCGCCGCCCTCGACGGCGCCCCGGTCGCCCTCGGCGCGCAGGACTGCGCGGTGAAGCGCTCCGGCGCGCATACCGGCGACCTCTCGGCCGACCTGCTGGCCGAGCTCGGCGCCACCCATGTCATTCTCGGCCATTCCGAGCGCCGCGCCGATCACGCCGAATCCTCCGCGACCGTGCGCGAGAAGGCGCGCACCGCGATCG
>NZ_AFPR01000181.1:0-7552 GCF_000219295.1 Acidiphilium sp. PM | reverse complement strand
CGTGTTCACCGCCCCGGCGCGCCGCGCGCTGTCGGCCACGCGGTCGCACACGGCGAAGGCGGCTTCCTTGTGTGGAATCGTCACGTTGGCGCCGGCGAAGCCCATTTTCGCCAGCGCGGCGACGCAGGCGGCGAAATCGTCCGGGGCGATGGCGAGCGGGAGATAGGCGCCGTCGATCCCGTGGCGTTCGAGCCAGGTGCCGTGCAGGCGGGGCGAGCGGGAATGGGCGACCGGATAGCCGATCACCCCGGCGAGGCGTGCGTGGCCGGAAAGGATCATGAGCTGTTTCGATCATGAAGCGGCGCCGGCGGCAAGGGGCGGTTTCGCGCCGGCGGTTCCGCGCCATATCCGCGACAGGGCGGAGGGATGCGATGGACGGAACGGGACGGGATGATGTGGCGGTGGTGTTCGGCGCGGGCGGCGGCATCGGCGGCGCGCTGGTGGCGGCCCTTGCGGGCGATCGGCGTTTCGCCGCGGTGATCGGGCTCGGGCGGGGCAGCGCGCCGCGCTTCGACCTGCTCGATGAGGCCAGCATTGCCGAACCGGTGCGGGCGGTGGCGGCGCGGGGGGCCATTCGCCTTGCGATCGATGCCACCGGCTTCCTGCACGATGAAGCACAGATGCCGGAGAAGAGCCTGCGCGAGCTGGATTCGGGCCGCCTCGCCCGCAGCTTCGCGCTGAACGCGATCGGCCCGGCGCTGCTGATGAAGCATCTGCTGCCCGCCTTGCCGCGCGAGGGGCGGGCGGTGTTCGCCACGCTGTCGGCGCGGGTCGGCAGCATCGGCGATAACCGGCTCGGCGGGTGGTATGGCTATCGTGCGTCGAAGGCGGCGCTGAACCAGTTCGTGCGGACGGCCGCGGTGGAGCTGGCGCGGCGGTCGCCGGCGGCGATCTGCGTCGCCCTGCATCCGGGCACGGTGGCGACGGGGCTTTCCGCCCCGTTCGCCGCCGCCGGGCTCGACGTGCAGGCGCCGGAGGTGGCGGCGGCGCGGCTGCTGGCGGTGATCGACCGGCTTACCCCAGCCGAGAGCGGCGGGTTTTTCGACCATCGCGGCGAGGCGGTGCCGTGGTAGGTGAGGGCCCCGGCGGCTCAGGCCGTATAGGGCGGGCGGCCGGTGGCCAGCGCGTCGTCCAGCAGGTCGAGCCGGTCCTGGCCCCAGAACAGCTCGCCATTCAGGATGTAGGAGGGCGCGCCGAACACGCCGGCGGCCTCGGCCATCTCGCGGTTGCGCTGATAGGCGGCGGCGATCTCGGGCGCGCCGGCGCGGGCCTGGAGTTCGGGCGCGATGCCGGACGCGGCGGCGAGGTCGGCGATGGTCGCGGGATCGGCGAGGTTGCGCTCCTCCGCCCAGACCGCGGCGAAGACGCGGCGGAGGAACGGGTCGGGGTCGCTACCGGCTTCCACGATGGCGATGGCCAGGCGATCCGCCAGCGCCGGGTCCACCGGGAAGAATTGCGGGTGCAAATTGAGCGGGAGGCCGCGGCGGGCGCGCCAGCGTTGCAGCTCGACCAGACGGTAGCGCTGGCGGACCGGGTGGCGCTTGGCCAGCGGCTGGCCGCCGGTTTCGGCGAAGATCGCGCCGAGCGGCACCGGGCGGTAGTCCACCGTCGCGCCGTGGCGGCGGGCGATGTCGAGAAAGGCGGCGTGGCCGAGATAGGTCCAGGGGGAATGGCTGGTGAAGACATAGGTGATGGTGGCGGCCATGGGCGTTTTCCTCCGCGCTGCTTGCGTGCTGCGCCCATGTTGATAGGGAAGCAGCGTGCCGGCGCCAAGGGCGGCCCGGCGGCGACCACCGCACTCCGGAGAGACCGAACCGCATGAGCTCCATCCTGACCCTTTCCTGCCGCAACCGGCCCGGCATTGTCGGCGCCGTCGGCCATTTCCTGCACGCGCACGGGCAGGACATCCGCGAGGCGCAGCAATTCGACGACCGGGCGAGCGGGCGCTTCTTCATGCGCGTGGTGTTTGCCCCGGTGGGCGACGCGCCTTCCTCCGGGCTGGAGGCGGAGTTCGCCGCGGTCGGGCGCGAGTTCGGGATGGACTGGGAGATCACCCCAAGCGGGCACCGGATGCGGACGATGATCCTCGTCTCGCGGTTCGATCACTGCCTGGTCGACCTGGTCTATCGGCAGCGGATCGGCGAACTGCCGATGGACATCGTCGGCGTGATCGCCAACCATCCGCGCGAGAGCTACGCCCATCTCGATCTCGACGGGATTCCCTTCCATCATCTGCCGATCGCGCCGGATACCAAGATGGAACAGGAGGCCGAGGTGTGGCGGCTGATGCGCGAGAGCGGCGCGGAACTCGCCATCCTGGCGCGCTACATGCAGGTGCTGTCGGACGGGCTGGTGGCGAAGCTGGCCGGGCGCTGCATCAACATCCACCATTCCTTCCTGCCCGGCTTCAAGGGTGCGAAGCCCTATCACCAGGCCTATGCGCGCGGGGTGAAGCTGATCGGCGCGACCGCGCATTACGTCACCACCGCGCTCGACGAGGGGCCGATCATCGAGCAGGATGTCGAGCGCATCTCGCATGGCGACACGCCGGAGGCGCTGGTGCGCAAGGGGCGCGACATCGAGCGCCGGGTGTTGGCGCGCGCCGTGCTCGGCCATCTGGAGCGGCGGGTGTTCATCAGCGGCAGCAAGACGGTGGTGTTCGCCGGCTAGAGCACTTTCCGATCCGATTGGATCGGATGTAGTGCTCGATCTTGTTGATGCTCTGGAGCAAAAAAGGGGGCGGCGATGTCGCGCGCGGTGCTGTTCGATACGGAAACGACGGGGCTGGAGCCGCTTGGCGGCGACCGGGTGATCGAGGTCGCGGCGATCGAGCTGTGGAACGACCTGCCGACCGGCAAGGTGTTCCACACGCTGATCGACCCCGAACGCGACATTCCCGCCGAGGCGAGCCGGGTGCATGGCATGACCAGCGCCGATGTCGCCGGCAAGCCGAAATTCGCCGAGATCGCCGCCGAATTGCTGGAGTTCTTCGCTGAGGATCCGCTGGTCGCGCATAACGCGCCGTTCGATTTCGGCTTTCTCGACGCCGAGTTCGCCCGCATCGGCCGCGCCGCCCTCGACAGGGCGAGGATGATCGACACGCTGGCGCTGGCCAAGCAGCGCTTTCCGGGGATGCCGAACTCGCTCGACGCGCTGTGCCGGCGCTTCGACATCGATCTCTCCGCCCGCACCACCCATAACGCGCTGCTCGACTGCAAGCTGCTCGCGGAGGTTTATGTCGAGCTGACCGGCGGGCGGCAGCGCGGGCTCGACCTTGCCGCCGAGAGCACGATCCGCCTCGTCGAATATCGCAGCGAGGGGCCGCGCACGCCGCGCCCGATCGTCGCGAGTGCGGCGGAGCTGGCCGCGCACGAGGCGTTCATCGAGAAGCTGAAGGAGCCGGTCTGGCGGCTCGATCAGGCTGCACCGACCGACCAGAGCGCGAAGGCGTAATTCAGCGCGGTCTGCTTCAGCGCGTCGAACCGGCCGGCGGCGCCGGCATGGCCGGCTTCCATGTCGATCCTGAGCAGCGCCGGCGCGGGGCCGGTGGCGAGCGCGCGCAGGCGGGCGACGAATTTCGCCGGCTCCCAATAGGTCACCCGCGGGTCGGACAGGCCGCCGGTGCACAGGATCGGCGGGTAGGCGCGGGGCGCGAGATTGTCGTAGGGCGAATAGGCGGCGATCGTGTCATAGGCGGCGGGGTCGGTGATCGGGTTGCCCCATTCCGGCCATTCCGGCGGGGTGAGGGGGAGCGTATCGTCGGAGATCGTGTTCAGCACGTCGACGAAGGGCACTTCGGCGATCACCCCGGCCCAGAGATCCGGCCGCATGGTGAAGGCGGCGCCGACCAGCAGCCCGCCGGCCGAGCCGCCCTGGGCGACGATGTTCCCCGCCCGCGCATATCCGCCGCCGATCAGCGCCTCGGCGGCGGCGATGAAATCGGTGAAGCTGTTCATCTTGTGCGCGGCGCGGCCGCCGAGGAACCAGTTCCAGCCCTTCTCGGTGCCGCCGCGGACATGGGCGATGGCGAAGATCCAGCCGCGATCGACCAGCGAGAGGATCGAGGTGCGGAACCACGGCTCCATCGGGATGCCATAGGCGCCGTAGCCGTAGAGCAGCAGCGGGGCCGCGCCGTCCAGCGCCTGGCCGCGGCGCATCAGCACCGTTACCGGGATCGACGCGCCATCGCCAGCCGGCGCGTCGATGCGCCGTGTTTCGTAGCGCGCGGGGTCGTGGCCGGAGGGGATGTCCTGGGTCTTGCGCAGGATCGCCGCGCGGGTGGCCAGATCGTAGTCGAAGGTCTGGCGCGGGGTGGTGGGCGAGGAATAGACGTAGCGGATCGTCTCGGTGTCGTATTCGAGGCCGGGTTCGGTGCGCAGCACATAGGCCGGCTCGTCCTGCGCGATCTCCCACTCGGCGCCGCCATCGCGCGGGGCGACGATGATGCGGGTGTTCGCCTCGATCCGTTCGAGCCGGACGATGTGGTGTTTCAGCGCGAAGGCGCCGACGAGGTAGCGGCCCGGCCGGTGCGGCACGAGGTCGCGCCAGTGCGCACGGCCCGGGGCATCGAGCGGCGCCTCGACCAGCTTGAAATCCACCGCGCCGTCGGCATTGGTGCGGATGACCAGCCGGTCGCCGGCATCATCGACATCGTAGCGCAGGCCCGGCTCGCGCGGGGCGATGAGCGCGGGCGGCGCGGTCGGGTCGTTGCCGGGGATGCGCCAGACCTCGCTGGTGTCCTGGTTGCCGGCGGAGACGAGGATGGAGCCGCCGGACAGGCTGGTCTCGACGCCGAGAAAGAAGCCGGGATCGGGCTCGGCGTAGACCAGCGTGTCGCCGCCATCGGCCAGGGCGCGGCGGAACACCTTGGTCGGCCGGCCGTGATCGTCGCGGAAGACCCAGAAGATGAAGCGCGCGCAGGGGGAAAAGGTGAAGTCGCCGCTGCAGGATTCGATCGGCGGGGCGGGCTCGGCGCCGGTTTCGATCTCGCGGACATGGATGCGGTAGACTTCCGACCCTTGGGTGTCTTCCGCCCACGCGAGCAGGCGGTGGTCGTCGCTGTGCGCGACCGCCGGGGCGGAGAAGAAGGCATGGCCCTTCGCGCGCGCCGGCAGGTCGAGCAGCACCTGCTCGGCGCCGCCGGCGCGGGGCGTGCGGGCGATGACCGGATGCTCGGCGCCCGGATCGAAGCGGCGGTAATAGGCGTAGGGGCCGTGCGGCGCGGGCACGGTCGAGTCGTCGTCCTTGATCCGGCCCTTCATTTCGGCGAGCAGCGTCGCCTGGAGGTCCTTGGTGCCGGCGAGCACGGCATCGGTATAGGCGTTCTCGGCGAGGAGATGGGCGCGGATCTCGGGATCGAGGGCGGAGGGGTCGCGCAGCACCGCCTGCCAGTTGGCATCGCGCAGCCAGGCATAGTCATCGGTCCGCACCCGGCCGAGTTGTTCGATGCGGACCGGCTTGCGCGCGGCGGCCGGCGGGGTGGGTTGGGGCGCGTTCGGCGTGTTCATGGGGGCCCTACGCTCAGAACAGGCCATGGATCGCGCCATCGGGGTCGAGCCCGATCGCCTCGGCGGCGGGGATGCGCGGCAGGCCGGGCATGGTCATGACATCGCCGGCGAGGGCGACCACGAAGCCGGCGCCGGCGGAGAGGCGGGCATCGCGGATCGGCACGGTGAAGCCGGTGGGCGCGCCGCGGCGGGCCGGATCGGCGGTGAAGCTGTACTGCGTCTTGGCGACGCAGACCGGCAGGTGGTCGTATCCCTGCGCCTCGAACCGGGCGAGGCGTTTGGCCGCCAGCGGCGAGAGCTCGATGTCGTCGGCGCCGTAGATGCGCTGGGCGATGGTGCGCAGCTTGTGCGGCAGCTTCATGTCGTCCGGGTAGAGCGGGGCGAAGCGGGCGGATTTCGCCGCGATCGTCTCGATCACCGCCTGCGCGAGGTCGGTGGCGCCGGCGCTGCCATCGGCCCAATGGGTGCAGAAGCAGATCCGCGCGCCGCCATCCTCGTCGAGTGCTGCGCGCAGGGCCTCGCGCTCGGCCCCGGTATCGGTGACGAAGCCGTTGATCGCGACGATCACCGGCAGGCCGAAGGCGCGCATGGCGGCGACGTGGCGGCGCAGATTGGCGGCACCGCGCGCGACCGCGCCGGGATTCTCGGCGCCGAGATCGGCCTTGGCCACCCCGGCATGCATCTTCAGCGCCCGGATCGTCGCGACGACGACGGCGCAGGAGGGCGCGAGCCCGGCCTGCCGGCACTTGATGTCGAGGAATTTCTCGCCGCCGAGATCGGCGCCGAACCCGGCCTCGGTCACCACGATGTCGGCCAGCTTGAGCGCGGTGCGGGTGGCGATGACCGAGTTGCAGCCATGGGCGATGTTGGCGAAGGGCCCGCCATGGACCAGTGCCGGCGTGCCTTCCAGCGTCTGCACCAGGTTGGGTTGCAGCGCGTCGCGCAGCAGGGCGGCCATGGCGCCGACGGCCTTGAGATCGGCCGGGGTGACGGGCGAGCCGTCGCGCCGCTCGGCGACGACGATGCGGGCGAGGCGGCGTTGCAGGTCGTCGAGATCGCGGGCGAGGCAGAAGATCGCCATCACCTCGGAGGCGACGGTGATGTCGAATTTCTGCTCGCGGGCGGCGCCGTTCGCCCCGGCGCCCAGGCCGAGAACCGTCTGGCGCAGGGCGCGGTCGTTCATGTCGATGGCGCGGCGGAAGGCGATCCGGCGCGGGTCGATGCCAAGCTCGTTGCCCCAGTAGACATGGTTGTCGAGCATCGCGGCGAGCAGGTTGTTAGCGCTGGTGATGGCGTGGAAATCGCCGGTGAAATGAAGGTTGATCTCCTCCATCGGCGCGACCTGGGCGCGGCCGCCGCCGGTGGCCCCGCCCTTCTGGCCGAAGCACGGGCCGAGCGAGGGCTCGCGCAGGGCGATCATCGCCTTTGCGCCGGCGGCGCGCAGCGCATCGCCGAGGCCGATCGAGGTCGTCGTCTTGCCCTCGCCGGCGGGCGTCGGGCTGATGCCGACGACGAGCACCAGCGCGCCGTCCGGCCGGTCTTCGAGCGAGCGGATGAAGCCGCCATCCACCTTGCCCTTGTAGCGGCCATAGGGGATCAGCGCCTCGGCCGGTATGCCGGCGGCGGCGGCAATCTCGCCGATCGGGCGCAGGCGTGACGCGCGTGCGATGTCCAGATCCGACGCCATGAATCCTCCCGTTTTTCCTTTCCGTCTTATGTCCGCGCGGCCATGGGGAAGGCAAGGCTTGCCGTGCGGTGTCCCGCACCGGTAAATAGCGCTCATGACATTGCCGTTCTCCTTCCCGGCCTGGATGCCTGCCTGGCTCGGGCTGGTGCTGCTGCTCGTCGGCCTGCTCTATGCGCTGGCGATGCTGGCGATGCCGTTCTCGGTGTTCGGCGTGAAATCCCGCCTGGAGGCGATCGAGGAACAGCTCGATCAGGTGCAGGAGGAACTGCGCATCCTGACGATGCGGCTGCCGGAACCGCTGCGCGCGTGACCGTGGATGACGGGCTTTACGACCCGTTGCCGCGCAGCGCCGCGGGGT
>NZ_AFPR01000182.1:0-14082 GCF_000219295.1 Acidiphilium sp. PM | reverse complement strand
CCTCTCAGCCCCAGACAGAACTCGAAACATCTGTCACATTCACAGAATGAATACATCAGACAGCGTTCAAATCAGCCCCTAAAGACCAGATAATCATCCAGATCACATAAACCCAGATCACCAGCCAACCCTCAAGAACCACCACCAAAACCCAGACCTAAGCCTAAGCCTCAGCTCCAACCACCAGACCCTCAAGCCCAGCAGCCAAACGCCACCAACGTATCCCTTCCTAGCCTATTCACAATCCTCAAAGAACAAAACGACGGAACTTCCGTCCCGCCGAACATCACCCCGTCGGCACATTCATTCAGCGCCGCCGTCGATGTGACTGATCTATTACACCCCAACCGGACCGTCAACCCCTCTCCGCGCACCAAATGCGATACCAGGAAACAAATTTCTTAATCCCCTGATTCAGATTGGTTTTCGGCGCAAATCCGGTCAACTCGGCGAGAGCCGAAAGGTCAGCGCATGTCTCGACAGGATCAGCCGGCGGACGCGATGCGTCGACGATCACAGCTTTTCGTCCCAGTTCCTCTTCGAGCAGCTGCACAAGGTCACGAACGAATTCAGCCCGATGATTCCCGATGTTGAAGATCCGATGCGCGCCAACCTCTGCGGGCGCATGCTCGATCACACCCATCACACCTTCGACAATATCGTCGATGTAGGTGAAATCGCGCTTTAGCGTCCCGGCCTCGTAGAGGGTGATGGGGCGCCCGGCCATGATAGCTTCGGCAAAACCGAAATAGGCCATGTCCGGTCGCCCCCACGGCCCGTAGACCGTAAAAAAGCGCAATCCGGTCTGCCGAATTCCGTAGAGATGCGCGTATGCTGCGCTCATCAACTCGTCTGCTCGCTTCGTCGCCGCATAGAGCGATTGAGGCCGATCTGCTCGCGCCGTCTCGGCATAGGGCAACGGTGTTCCGGCTCCGTATACGGATGACGAACTCGCATACACGAGATGCTTTAGCCGTGGCACATGGCGCGCCACTTCCAGGACAGAAAGATGCCCCACCAGGTTCGCCGCAGCGTAAGCGAATGGGTTGTCGATCGAATAGCGCACGCCGGCCTGCGCCGCGAGATGAACGATGACATCCCAATCATCGCCGACCGCGCGCAACGCCGCATGATCGGCGATATCGACCCGGTGAAAGCGAAAGCCATCATGCGCACCCAGCCGATCGAGCCGCGCATGCTTCAGCCTGACATCGTAATACGGATTAAGATCGTCCACCCCGGCGACAAGCGCACCACGCGAGAGAAGAGCCTCGGCGACGTGATAGCCGATAAACCCAGCCGCACCGGTCAACAGGACCTTCACCTGCGTGCATCCGTCAGTCGATCCTCGAGCAACTCAAGAATGATATGGCCAAGCGTGATATGGCATTCCTGAATTCTCGCCGTGGTGTCGTCCGGCACGATTATGGCATGATCGCACAACGCCAGTGCCGGCCCGCCATCGCCGCCCAGCATGCCCACCGTGACGATCCCCTTGTCCCGCGCCACCTCCAGCGCCCGCAGGACTGAGGGCGAACGGCCGGACGTGGTAATTCCAAACAGCACATCGCCGCTGCGGCCGAGGCCGGCAAGCGGTCGGGCGAAAACCTCGTCGAAGCCAAAATCGTTCCCCGCGGCGGTCAAGGCGGCGGGATCGAGCGTCAGCGCCAACGCAGGCCAGGAGTCGCGCGCCACGCTGCCGCGCAGGCGGATCAGCAATTCCGTCGCCAGATGCTGGGAATCGGCCGCCGATCCCCCATTGCCGCAGAACATCAGTTTGTTCCCGGCGCGAATCGCCGCCTCACAGGCGTCAACGATGGCTATCACCGGTTCGGGCGCCTCGGCGAGAGCCTGCTTCAGCGCGGCGCCGCGCCGGAGCAGCGCGGCGATATGCGCCGCTTCACCCCGCTCAGTGGGCAACCCAGCCACCGTCGATGGAAAGGGCCGCGCCTGTGACGGTCGAAGCCGCTTCGGAGCAGAGAAAAGCGACAAAGGCGCCGATCTTGCCTGGCGTGGTGAATTCGAGCATCGGCTGCTTCTCTGCGAGCAACGCCTTGGCCTCGTCCTGCACCGTGGTGCGGTTCGATGCCGCCCGTGCCTCGATCTGCGCCTCGACGAGCGGCGTCAGGACCCAGCCGGGACAGATCGCATTTACCGTGATGCCGTCGTTCGCGCACTCGATCGCAACCGTCTTGGTCGCCCCGACCACGCCGTGCTTCGCCGCGACATAGGCGATCTTCTGCCCGCTCGCGACCAGTCCATGAGCGGAGGCAATATTGACGATCCGCCCCCAACCGCGCCGGCGCATCAGCGGCACCGCGGACTTCATTGCGTGAAATACGGCGGAAAGGTTGAGCGCGATGATTGCATCCCACTTCTCGTCGGGAAAATCCTCGACCGGTGCCACATGCTGGATCCCGGCATTGTTCACCAGAATATCGATCGAGCCGAGGTCAGCTTCGGCCCGCGTCACCAGTCGCCTGATCTCCGCCGGGCGGGTCAGATCCGCCCCGTCAAATGCGACGCGAACACCAAACTCCCCGCCAAGAGAGGCCCGCAAATCCTCGATTTTCGCTGTGTCGCCGAACCCGTTCAGCATGATGTCCGCACCCTGTGCAGCCAGCGCACGCGCAATGCCAAGACCGATACCGCTGGTCGAACCGGTTACCAGCGCAACCTTGCCCCTGAGACTCACGGGTACCCCCAATGTCAGTGTCGAATCGTTCTGCGCCATGGAGCACAGCGCTTCAAGAGGGCTTGAGGGGTTAACCCGCATTTCTCATGGGGCAGCCGCATCAGGGCCCTGAATCGGCGAAAGTTCTAATGCGACAAAGCAATTTGGTGAAGCACGAGGAGTGCCCCGATGCCGACGGGATGAAGTGACCGGCCCCCAGTGAGTGGTCCGAGTTGAAGCTGGCATTGCGGTCGCATTTCAGATTTTGATGAGCCCGTCTGGGTGCGGCATGGTGAGTGCATCGCCAACATAGCCACGCGATGATGTCGGCGGGTTCGATCCGGCGCTGAGCGCGCTTGTTGCGCGATACAGCTGACTTCCTGAACAGGCCAGAGTATCCGTTCCTGAGGGTCGGCATGCTCGGCCTTCTTTTTTGGGGACGTCGTATCGTTGGCTCGATATTGGACCACCGCCATCGCGACGAAGGCGAGCATCACGAACGAGACGTGACGATGCCACCCGTGCCAGGACCGGGTCTCGCTGTGGTCAAGGCGAATTCGTTCTTCGTGGTCTCCAGGCTGTCTTCGATCGCCCGACGATGGCCTTCGACAGATGGAGCAGGCCCTCGGGCCGCATTTTAAATAATATGACCATGAAAACGTCAGTGGCTTTGCCGCGCAATTCGGAGGTCACCTCCGGTGTCCGCGCGATTGCGCAGCCGTCGTGGGCGGACAGCGGACCAGCGGGCGGGATTGTTCAACGGCGCTGACCTGCGCGCGAGCGAATAGCCGGAGAGATCAGCCGAAACGCTGCAACTTCTCTGCATGATAAAAGCATTATCATGCGTAAGAATCGAATTCCCAGCGCTTCTAGCGGCGCTCGACGGGGACGGCGACCTCGTTGCGGCGCAGCCAGGGCAGTGTCCAGGGCGGATCGTAGAACCAGGCGACGACGCGGCCGTCGGGCTTCCAGGGGGAGTGGGCCAGCGTCGCGAGCAGCCTTTCGCTGTGCGCCGCGACCACGCGGGCGCCAGGACTGCCGGAAAAGCGCAGGACCGCCATCGTTACGGCGGGAACCTCGACGAGGTGGACCAATGGATCCCGCGGGCGCGGGGCCGTGGCCATCGTCATGCCGGCGGGCAGGAAGAAGCGGATGGTCCAACTACCGTCGCCGCCTTGCTGGGCGACCGGCGCAGTCATCGCAATCCGGCTGCTGCCGGCGCCATCCTGTTCGACGGGGGCGGTCATCGCGATTTTGCCACTGCCGCCGCCCGGCTTGGTGTTGGCCCCGAAGATATAGGATGCAAGCCTGCGGAAGCCGATGGAACGGGAGTCGATTTCTCCGCCCTTGACAGTCGTTTCCGCCGCGAGCCGCGGTCCGTAGGCGCGAAGCTGCACCGCGCCAACCCGTCCGGTGACGGTATAGTCAGGCTGCGGCGTGCCGGACCGAATTCCGAACACGGTACATCCTCCAAGGACAAGGAGCGAAGTCAATGCGGCGATCTTGCGCATGGGTGTTGGAGATATGGTGCATCGGACCGGACCTGCAATAGATAAGACCACCAACCCGCCCTGAGCTTATATGTGATAATGCTACCTAATCAGATCCCGAAGTGCCAATGCCTTTGCGGGACTGCCAAGCGGCTCCATAAGCGGGTTCTCGGGCGACCGCTCAGCTATCGTCGGCGTTAGCCGGCGCGGCAGTCCTCCACGTCGGTAAGCAAATTCGGTAAAAATGAGTAAAGCTATTTTATTTCTTCTATGAAATAATTATTGGGCCCACGCCAAAATGCCCTTTGGCAGGAGCCGATTACCAAGCCTTGTTCGCGGAGATATTCAAATACTGACGCCGGACTCCAGCCAGGACCTATGGAAAAGCAGACGCCAGCATCTCTCAGAGCCGGACCGCAAAAGATAAGTTGAGCAATTTCCGCGGGTTGTGATTCACTTCGTTTGCGAAGACGAACGGAGACACGATGGCCTGGACTGAAATCGCCCGGCACGATATTGCCGGGCCGTATTGCACTACGCAAGCGCCCTCACCGACGCCGAATGGGCCTTGATCGAACCGTTCATGCCCTCGCCGCCGCATCGAGGCCGGCCCCGAACGGTGGAGCTGCGAAGGATTGTGGAGGCCATCTTCTACATGCTGTCGACCGGCTGTCAGTGGCGGAGGCGGCTCAAGGTTCCGCCTGCGGAGCAGGTGGAATGCCGCCGGAGGTGGCAGATCCCGAAGGAATTCGCGCCGTTCACCACTGTGCAGGGCTATTTCTACCGCTTCTGTCGCGACGGCACGTTTGATCGCATCAATCACGTCCTGGTCATGCAGGCGCGGGAAATGGCCGGACGCCAGGCGTCTCCCACAGCCGGCGTGATCGACAGCCAGTCGGTCAAGACCACCGAAGCCGGCGGGCCGCGCGGGTTCGATGCCGGAAAGAAGATCAAGGGACGCAAGCGCCACATCGTCACCGAATATAATCGGCCACCTCGTCGGTGCCGTCGTTCATCATGCCGGTATTCAGGATCGGGATGGGGCGCCCGACGTGCTCAAATCCGTCAAATCCCTGTATCCCTGGTTGCGGCACGTGTTCGCCGACGGCGGCTATCCCGGTCCCAAACTCAACGGACGCCTCGCCAAAATCGGCAAATGGACCATACAGATCGTCAAGCGCTCCGACGCCGCCAGCGGGTTCGAACTCCTGCCGCGACGCTGGGTGGCTGAGAGAACCTTCGCCTGGCTCGGCAGATGCCGGCGCCTCGCAAAGGATTTCGAGGCAACCATTACCAGCGCCACCGCATGGCTCTTCCTTGCCCATATCCGCCTGCTCACAAGGAAAATCGCACGCAACCGATAGTTGCATTATCATTCAGATTCATTCTCTAACAGACCGACATCGCTACCGCCCGTAACCTTGAGGTTCGAGATCGTGTGGCCCAGACCCTCGAACGTGCCGGAGAAGGTCAGGAGCGGGCTGTCCGCACCGACGCGCCGGTGACATCGAGGTATCGAGGTGATGCCCCCGAGGTTTCGACAAACCCGCACAGCGCGCCGCGCGCGCCGCCGCGCACCGCGATCGTCCCGCCGCGGATCGCACCCGTCGCCATGATCCGCCCGCACCGGCAGAAGAGTGCGCATCAAGCGTGCCCGACACCGCCACGGCGCCCGACGCGCCGCCCGGCAGCGTGATCGTCCCGCGCTGCGACACACAGCACTGCCGGCCTCGACGAGCCCGGTCTCGCTCACCACCGTCCGCAGCAGCGCGGCCTTCGCCTAAGCACTCAGCAGGACCACGCCGCCTTGAGCGATGCTCGCCCCGGGCTGGCGGAACTTCACGCTCTGCCCGGCGCCGATGCTGAACCCCTGCCAGTCGATCGCGGTCTTGCCGCTCGTCTGCGTGACCGTCAGCGTGTTGCCGCTGTGCGCGATGCTCGCCGATCTCGCCGTCACCTGCCCGCCCTGCGGCAGCGCCAGCGCCACCGCCGGGACCAGCACCAGCGCCACACTCCCCACCCCGCCGGCAAATCGCCGCAACGCCCCCGGCGTCAGCCGGCGCCCCCATGCCCCACCGTCCGCATCACTTCCGCCACGGGAATCGGCAATCCAGCCCGCCGGTCTACGCCGACCCGCGCAAAGGTCTCCTAACCCGCCGCACAGGCGGCACAGAGCCCGCCGACCTCGACGATCGCGCTGCCGGCGGCAAAGCCGATCCGCGCCGCGGCGGTGGCAAGGGCGGCGGCCACCGCCTCGTCCTCCAGCTCGGCGACGGCGCCGCACTGGCGGCAGATGAAGAACTGCGCCGCATGGGTGTGGCCCTGCGCCTCGCCCGCCGGGTCGGCGCAGGAGACATAGGCGCTCAGGCTCTCCACCTTGTGCACGAGGTCCGCCGCGATGAGGAATTCGAGCGCGCGATAGATCGTCGCCGGGGTCGCACCGCGATGGCTCTCGCGCAGCCGGTCGAGCAGTTCGTAGGCTGTCAGCGGCCCGTCGGCGGCAAGGATCAGGCCAAGCACGGCGCGGCGCTGCCGGGTGAGCTGCCGGCCGGCGGCAGCACAGGCGGCGGCGGCTTCATCCAGCCGGCGCTCGATCGTGGCGCTGGGGCGGGCCGGCATCAGGCGCGGTCGGGCGGGGGGATCATCGCCCCGTTATAGAGCGGCTGAAGCGGCACTGCCACCCGCCCCCTTGCGCCGCCCGGCGGCTGCATTACGCTCGGCAGGAGGGAGAGAACGAGCCATGACGAGCATCAGCTACGTCCAGGGACCGGGCGACACACCGCGCCTCGGCGTGACCATCGGCGAGGCGCTGGCCGAAACCGCGCGGCGCCACCCCGACCGCGAGGCGCTGGTGGTGCGCGAGACCGGCGAGCGCTTCACCTATGCAGCGTTCGACCGCGCGGTGGACGATGTCGCCGCCGGCCTGCTCGCGCTCGGGATGCGCCGCGGCGACCGCATCGGCATCTGGTCGCCCAACAATGCCGAATGGGCGATCCTGCAATTCGCCTCGGCGCGGGCGGGGATCATCCTCGTCACCATCAACCCGGCCTATCGCACCGCCGAGCTGGAATACGTGCTGAACGACGTGCAGTGCCGCGCCCTCGTCCTCGCCCGGACCTTCAAGTCGAGCGACTACGTGGCGATGCTGGACAGCATTCCGCCAGACCGCCTGCCGCATCTCGAACGCCGCTTCGTCATCGGCGTCCCGGCGGAAAGCGCCGCGGATCTGCCCGCAAGCATGGCCCCCTTCGCCACCATCGCCGCCGCCGCGACCCCGGCGAGCCGCACCACCCTCGCGACCCTGCGCGCCGACCTGCAATTCGACGACCCGATCAACATCCAGTTCACCTCGGGGACGACCGGCGCGCCCAAGGGCGCCACGCTCTCGCACCACAACATCCTCAACAACGGCTATTTCGTCGGCCGGGGCATCGGCCTGCGGGACGGAGAAAAGATCTGCATCCCGGTGCCGCTCTATCACTGCTTCGGCATGGTGATGGGCAATCTCGCCGCCATCACCCATGGCGCGACGATGGTCTACCCCGCCGCCGGGTTCGATGCGCTGGCAACGCTGACCGCCGTGGCCGAGGAGCGCTGCGCCCATCTCTACGGCGTGCCGACCATGTTCATCGCCATGCTCGAACATCCCGGGTTCGAGGAATTCGACCTCTCCTCGCTGCGCGGCGGGATCATGGCCGGCACCTCCTGCCCGATCGAGGTGATGCGCCGGGTGATGAACCGGATGCACATGCCCGAAATCACCATCTGCTACGGCATGACCGAGACCTCCCCGGTCAGCTTCCAGTCCGCGACCGACGACACGCCCGAGCGCCGGGTGGCGACGGTCGGGCGCATCCACCCGCATCTCGAGGTCAAGGTGATCGACGCCGAGGGCCGGATCGTCAAACGCGGCGAGCGGGGCGAGCTGTGCACGCGCGGCTATTCGGTGATGCTCGGCTACTGGGGCAACGCTGCGAAAACGGCCGAGGCGATCGACGCCGCCGGCTGGATGCATACCGGCGATCTCGGCGTGATCGACGAGGAGGGCTATTGCACCATCGTCGGCCGCAGCAAGGACGTGGTGATCCGCGGCGGCGAGAACATCTACCCGCGCGAGGTGGAGGAATTCCTGTTCACCCACCCCAGGATCGCCAGCGTCGCGGTCTTCGGCATCGCGGATGCAAAGTGGGGCGAGGTGCCCTGCGCCTGGGTGAAGCCCAACCCCGGCGAGACCCTCACGCCCGCAGAGGTGGTCGGCTTCTGCGAGGGGCGGATCGCGCATTACAAGATCCCCCGCATCGTGCGCATCGTCGAGGAGTTCCCAATGACGGTGACGGGCAAGATCCAGAAATTCATCATGCGCGAGGCGATGGAGCGCGAGGCTGGCGGATAGCTGCCCCGCCCAAGGCTCGCCGCCCGCCGGGTTGCAAATCCCCGCCGGATTGGTCATGCAAACTTCCCCTTTTTGTGAAATCCCGGCCCCCGGCGCGGCGGCCGGCGGAGAAAACCAATGGCGGTGGTGATGGACCAGGGATTGCGGACGGTCGGCGGCACGGTGCGCTATGGCCGGCTGGCGGCGCTGAGCTGGCTGCATTTCCTCAATGACGGTTCGGCCAACTACCTGCCCGGCGTGCTACCGGCGGTGCTGCTGGCGATGGGGGAACCCGTCTCCCTCGCCGGCACGGTGATGGCGGCATTGCTGATCGGCCAGGCGTTGCAGGTCGGCACCGGCCTGCTGGCGGACCGTTTCGGCGGCCGGGGCTTCATCGCCGCCGGCGTGCTCGGCACCGCGCTGGCGGCGGCGCTGATCGGCCGCTCCGGCAGTCTTGCGCTGCTGCTCCCGGCACTCGTGCTGATCGGGATCAGCAACGCGATGTTCCACCCGCAGGCGCTGGCGGGGGCGCGCCAGCTCAGCGGGCCGCGCGTCGGGCTCGGCATGTCGCTGTTCCTGGTCGGCGGCGAGGTCGGGCGCGGGCTGTGGCCGCTGATCGCGAGCTTCGTCGTCGTCACCTGGGGGCTGAAGGCGCTCTCGCTGCTGGCGATCCCGGCGGTGGCGAGCATCCTGCTGCTCTGGGCGGTGCTGCCGGTGCAGCCGCCGCGCCATGTCGCGGCACAGCCGATCGCCTGGCGGCGCCATCTCGGGCCGATGAGCGCGCTCGTCGCCTTCCAGTCGCTGCGTGCACTGGCGATTTTCGGCACCACCACCTTCCTGCCCGTGCTCTGGCACCTGCGCGGCCACAGCCTGACCGCGGGGGCGGCGCTGATCACGGTGATGCTCGTGGTCGGCATCATCGGCAATGTCGGCGGCGGGCACCTGGCCGACCGGATCGGCCGCCGCCCGATCCTCGCCGGCTCCAGCCTCGCCGGCGCGGCACTGCTCGCGGTCTTCCTGCTCACCAGCGGAGCGGCGCAATGGATCGCGCTCGGCCTGCTCGGCATCGCCCTCTTCGCCACCCTGCCGGTCGGCATCCTCGTGGGGCAGGACATCTTCCCCGAGAACCGCTCGCTCGGCTCCGGCATCGCGCTCGGCCTCTCGAATGGGCTGGCGGCGGTCGGGCTGATGGGGCTCGGGCTGATCTCCTCCGCCGTCCCGCCGCTGCACATTCTCTGGCTGCTGGTCGCGATCCTGCTCGCCGCCGCCCTTCTCGCGCTGCGTCTCGGCCCGCGGACGCACCCGAAGCGGACCTGATACAGCGCCTCAAATCTCGACGACGATGCGCCCGCGCACCTTGCCGGCGACGATCTCCGCCGCCGCCGCCCCGATCGCCTCGAAGCCGATCGTCGTGGTCAGCCGGGCCAGCGTCGCCCGGTCGAGTTCGGCGGCAAGGCGGGACCAGGCCGCCTCGCGCTTCGCCCGCGGCGCCATCACCGAATCGATCCCGGCGAGGGTAACCCCGCGCAGGATGAATGGCAGCACGGTCGCCGGCAGGTCGCTCCCCTGGGCGAGGCCGCAAGCGGCGACCACCCCGCCATAGCGCGTCTGCGCCAGCACGTTCGCCAGCGTATGGCTGCCGACGGAATCGATCGCCCCCGCCCAGCGCTCCTTGCCGAAGGGCCGCCCGGGCGCCGACAGCGTCGCCGCATCGATGATCTCGGCCGCCCCGAGCGAGGTCAGGTAATCGGCCTCTTGCTCCGCCCGGCGCGACGAGGCGAGCACGCGATACCCGGCATGGGCAAGCAGCGAAATCGCGATCGACCCCACGCCGCCCGCCGCACCGGTGACAAGAATATCCCCGTTCTCCTTGCTGATCCCCTGCGCCTCCAGCGCCATGACGGCGAGCATCGCCGTGTAGCCGGCAGTACCGATGGCCATGGTCTCGGCGGCGCTGAGCCCGGCGGGGATATGGATCAGCCAGTCGCCAGGAACGCGGGCGCGCCCGGCATAGCCGCCGTGATGCGTCTCGCCGACGCCGAAACCGTTGAGCAGCACGGCGTCACCCGGCTTGAAGCGGGGATCGACGCTGGCGGTGACGGTGCCGGCGAAGTCGATCCCCGGGATCAGCGGAAACCGCCGGGCGATCGGCGCGCTGCCGGTGATCGCCAGCCCGTCCTTGTAGTTCACCGTGGAATGGCTGACCGCGACGGTGACGCTGCCCTCCATGAGATTGTCATCGCGCAGGGTCTCGGCGCGGCAACTCTGGCCGGACTCGTCCTTGCGGATGACCAGGGCGCGGAATTCGTCGGACATGTTCGCTCCTCCTCACCGGTGATCGGCGTTCTACCCCCGGTTTAGCGGGCGGCGGCGCCGATGCACAGGGACGGCGGCGTCTCAGCCCTTCTTCGGCGCGGGCGGCAGCGCGATGGCGAGCGAGAGTTCCTTGAGCCGCGCGGCGGGGACCGGCGCCGGTGCGCCCATCAGCAGGTCCTGGCCCTGCTGGTTGAGCGGGAAGGCGATGACCTCGCGCAGGTTGGGCTCGTCGGCCAGCAGCATCACCATGCGATCCACCCCCGGTGCCGAGCCGCCATGCGGCGGCGCGCCATAGCGGAAGGCGTTGAGCATGCCGCCGAACCGCGCCTCGACCTCCTCGGCGCCGTAGCCGGCGATCTCGAAGGCGCGCAGCATGATGTCCGGCCGGTGGTTGCGGATCGCCCCCGACGACAGTTCGACGCCGTTGCAAACGATGTCGTACTGGAACGCCTTGATCGTCAGCGGGTCCTGCCCGTTCAGCGCCTCCAGCCCGCCCTGCGGCATCGAGAACGGGTTGTGGCTGAACACGATCTGCCCGGTCTCCTCGTCGCGCTCGTACATCGGGAAATCGACGATCCAGCAGAACTCGAATTTGGCACCGTCGATCAGGCCGAGATCGATGCCGAGCTTCGTGCGCACAGTGCCGGCGAATTTCGCCGCCTCCAGCGGCTTGCCGGCGGCGAAGAAGACGGCGTCACCGACGCTGGCGCCCGTAGCCTCCCGGATGGCCTCGGCGCGAGCCGGTTCGAGGTTCTTCGCGATCGGCCCCTTGGCCCCGTCCGGAGCAAAGATGATGTAGCCGAGGCCGCCCGCCCCTTCCGACCGCGCCCAGTCGTTGAGCTTGTCGAAGAAGGAGCGCGGATTGCCCCCCGTGCCCGGCGCGGGAATGGCACGGACCACGCCGCCGCCGGCGACGATCTTCGCGAACAGGCCGAAGCCCGAATCGCGGAACGCCTCGGTCACGTCGGTGATCAGCAGCGGGTTGCGTAGGTCCGGCTTGTCCGAGCCGTATTTCAGCAGCGCCTCGTCATAGGCGATGCGCGGGAACGGCCATTGCGTGACGCCGCGCCCGCCGCCGAATTCGCGGAACAGCCCGCCGAGCACCGGCTCGATCGTGGCGAACACGTCCTCCTGCGTCACGAAGCTCATCTCGAAATCGAGCTGGTAGAACTCGCCGGGCGCGCGGTCGGCGCGGCTCGCCTCGTCGCGGAAGCAGGGGGCGATCTGGAAATAGCGGTCGAAGCCGGCGACCATGAGCAGCTGCTTGAACTGCTGCGGCGCCTGCGGCAGCGCGTAGAACTGGCCCGGATGCACGCGCGAGGGCACGAGGAAGTCGCGCGCGCCCTCGGGGCTGGAAGCGGTCAGGATCGGCGTGGTGAACTCGGTGAAGCCGCGCGCCGTCATCTCCCGACGCAGCCAGGCGATCACGTTGGCGCGGAGCATGATGTTGCGGTGCAGCTTCTCGCGGCGCAGGTCGAGGAAGCGGTAGCGCAGGCGCAGCTCCTCGGGGAACTGGGCCTCGCCGGCAACCTGGATCGGCAGCACGTCGGCGGTGGACTGCACCTCGACCGTCTCGGCCACCAGCTCGATCTCGCCGGTCGGCAGGCGGGGGTTCACCGTGTCGGCATCGCGCTTCACCACCCGGCCGGTAACGGTGATGACGCTCTCCGCCCGCAGCGCCTCGGCCGCGGCGAACACCGGCGAGCCGGCGGGAAACACGCATTGGGTGATCCCGTAATGGTCGCGCAGGTCGATGAAGAGCAGCCCGCCATGGTCGCGCTTCACGTTCACCCAGCCCGAAAGGCGCGCGGTGATGCCGGCATCGGCAGCGCGCAGGGCGCCGCAATCATGGGTGCGATATTCGTGCATGGGGAGCCAGTCCTGACAGAAAACAGCGGCAAATGAGCGGCGCGGGTCTTTCCTGTCAAGACGTTGCGTGCCAGTTGATCGCGCATGAAACCGAGCCCGAGCTTTCCCGAACCCGTGCTGATCGAGACCACCGAGGCCCTCGCCGCCCTTTGCGACCGTCTGGCGGCCGAGCCCTTCGTCACCGTCGATACCGAGTTCATGCGGGAAAAGACCTATTTTCCCGAGCTTTGCGTGGTCCAGCTCGGCGGTGCGAACGATGTCGCGGTGATCGACGCGCAGTCCGAGGGGCTCGACCTCGCCCCGCTCGGCGCGCTGTTCGCCAACCCGGCGGTTACCAAGGTGTTCCACGCCTGCCGGCAGGACATCGAGATCTTCCTGCTGAAATTCGGTGCCGTGCCCGCACCGCTGTTCGACACCCAGGTGGCGGCGATGGTCGCCGGCTTCGGCGACCAGGTCGGGTATGACACGCTGGTCTCCTCGCTTGCCGGCGGCCGGATCGACAAGGCGCACCGCTTCTCCGACTGGTCGGCCCGGCCGCTCTCCCGCGCGCAGATCGCCTATGCCGCGGCGGATGTCACCTGGCTGCGCCCGGTCTATGAAGGCCTGCGCGCCCGGCTGACGCGGGAAGGCCGGCTCGACTGGGTGGCCGAGGAAGCGGCGGTGCTGGCCGATCCCGCGACCTACCGCACCGAGCCCGAGGATGCCTGGCGCCGGCTCAAGCTGCGCGGCGGCAATCGCCGGCAGCTCGCGCTGGTCAAGGCGATCGCCGCCTGGCGCGAGCGCGAGGCGATGCGGGTGAACGTGCCGCGCCAGCGCATCGTGCGCGACGAGCAGATCCCCGAACTCGCCGCCCTCGCCCCGGCGGATGCCGAGGGGCTGACGCGGGTGCGCGGCATCTCCAGCGGCTTCGCCGGCGGCAAGTCCGGCCGGGCGCTACTGGAGGTGATCGCCTCGACGAAGGCGATCCCCGATGCCGAACTGCCGGAGGCGCCGCGCGCCCCCGAAAGCGCCCGCCCGCCCGCCGGCCTCGTGGCCTTGCTCAAGGTCCTGCTCGCCGAGCGGGCCGGGGCGAACCACGTCGCCGCCCGGCTGATCGCCTCCGCCGAGGATATCGACCGCCTCGCCAGCGAGGACGCGCCGAACCTGCCCTGCCTGCAAGGCTGGCGCGCCGAGTTGTTCGGCAACGACGCGCTGCGCCTCAAGGGCGGGCGCATCGCGCTCGCCGCGCGCGGCCGCCGGGTCGAGGTCGTCGACCTGCCCTGATCACAGCAGTGCCCGGCCCAGCGCGTAGCAGCCAGCGCCGCCGAGCCCGGCGAAACAGCCAACCGGCCAGTTCGTGAGATAAGAGAGCGCGATGGCGC
>NZ_AFPR01000183.1:0-3775 GCF_000219295.1 Acidiphilium sp. PM | reverse complement strand
CGGCGGCAGCGGGCCGCCGCTGGTGATGCTGCACGGCATGCCGCAGACCCATTGCATGTGGCACCGGATCGCGCCCGCGCTGGCGGCGCGATTCACCGTGATCTGCCCGGACATCACCGGCTATGGAAACAGCTACAAGCCGGCGGCGAGTGCGGACCACGAAGCCTATTCCAAGCGGCGCATGGCGCAAGACATCGTCGACCTCGCGGCACATCTCGGGATCGGCCGCTTCGCGCTGGTCGGCCACGATCGCGGGGCGCGGGTGTCGCACCGGCTGGCGCTCGACCATCCCGACCGGATCTCGCGGCTCGCGCTGCTCGACATCATTCCCACGATCGAGCATTTCGAGCGCACCGACATGCGCTTCGCCATGGGCTATTATCACTGGTTCTTCCTCGCCCAGCCGGCACCGCTGCCGGAGGACCTGATCAACCGCGACGCCGGATACTGGCTGCTGTCGCAGACCGCCCGGCACAAGACGGCGCGGGCGGTGTTCGACGAGGCGGCGATGGCGGATTACCGGCGGGCGATGGCCGACCCGGCGACGGTGACGGCGATCTGCGAGGATTATCGCGCGGCGGCGACGATCGACCTCGAACACGACCGCGAAAGCCGGGCGCGGCGGGAGAGGATCGCCGCGCCGTTGAAGGTGCTGTGGGGGTCGCGCGGGCTGGTCGGCGCGCTCTACGATCCGCTGGAGATCTGGCGCGGATATGCGTCAGGCCCGGTGGAGGGGCAGGCCATCGAGTCGGGTCATTTTCTCGCCGAGGAAGCCCCGGAGGCGACGCTGGCCGCTCTCCAGGAATTTCTGGCGGACGGGTAGAGCATCATCCGATCAGATAAAGATGCTCTGTTTATCAATATGATAGAGCATCATCCGATCGATTAGGATCGGAAAATGCTCTATCGCGCCGCCCGCCAGAAGGGGCCGGGTCAGGCGGTCAGCGCCGCCGGTTCCTTGCGCTCGCGCTTGACGATGAGCTTGTTGAGCGCGTGGACATAGGCGCGGGCGGCGGCGACGATCGTGTCGGTATCCGAGCCCTGGCCGTCGACGCTCTTGCCGTTTTCCTCGAGGCGCACACCGCATTTCGCCTGCGCATCGGTGCCTTCGGTGACGGCGCCGACGGTGAAGAGCTTCAGCTCCGCCTCGTGCGGGCAGATCGCGCGGATGGCGTTGAAGGTGGCATCGACCGGGCCGTCGCCATGCGATTCGTGCACCTTCATCTCGCCATCGACCTCGAGTTCGAGCCGGGCGCGGGGCTTCGCCTTCGAGCCGGCCCAGACTTCCAGCGCGACGAAGCGGATGCGGCTCTGGTCGCGCAGCACCGTTTCGTCGAACAGGGCGGCGATGTCCTCGTCGTAGACCAGCTTCTTGCGGTCGGCGAGGTCCTTGAAGCGGCGGAAGGCGTCGTTCAGCGCGTTGTCGCCGACCTCGCCATAGCCGAGGGCGCGCAGCTTGTCGCGGAAGGCGGCGCGGCCGGAATGCTTGCCGAGCACGAGGCTGGTCTTCTGCCAGCCGACCGATTCGGGCGTCATGATCTCGTAGGTCGCGGCGTTCTTCAGCACGCCATCCTGGTGGATGCCGCTTTCATGCGCGAAGGCGTTGCGCCCGACGATCGCCTTGTTGGGCTGCACGTCGAACCCGGTGATGGTGGCGAGCAGCTTGGAGGTGCGCAGGATGCGCGGCGTGTCGATATTGTTGCGGTAGGGCACCGCGTCGTGCCGGGTGCGGATCGCCATCACGATCTCTTCCAGCGCGGCATTGCCGGCGCGCTCGCCGATGCCGTTGATGGTGCATTCGATCTGGCGCGCGCCGGCCTTGATCGCGGCGATGGTGTTGGCGACGGCGAGGCCGAGATCGTTGTGGTTATGGGTCGAGAAGATCACCGCATCGGCGCCGGGCACGCGCTCGCGCAGCATGGTGAAGATCCGCGCGATGTCTTCCGGCACGGCGTAGCCGACCGTGTCGGGGATGTTGATCGTCGTCGCGCCGGAGCGGATCGCCGCCTCGACGCAGCGGCAGAGGAAATCGGGCTCGGTGCGGCTGCCATCCTCGGCCGACCACTCGACGTCGTCGGTATAGTCGCGGGCGAGGGTGACGGAGCGGACCACCGCCTCGAGCACCGCGTCGGGCTCCATCCGCAGCTTGTATTTCATGTGCAGCGGCGAGGTGGAGATGAAGGTGTGGATGCGCTTGCGCTCGGCCGGTTTCACCGCCTCGCCGGCGCGGACGATGTCGTCGCGGCCGGAGCGGGCGAGGCCGGCGATGACGGGTCCCTTGATGGTTTCGGCGATGCGGCGCACGCTTTCGAAATCGCCCTGGCTCGCGATCGGGAAGCCGGCCTCGATGACGTCGACGCCGAGTTCGGCGAGGGCTTCGGCCATGCGCAGCTTCTCGTCGAGATTCATCGAGAAGCCGGGCGACTGCTCGCCATCGCGCAGGGTGGTGTCGAAGATGAACACGCGATCGTCGGGGACCGCGCCGAAATTCGGGTGATGGATCGTCATGGAATGCACTCGCTCTGCTGGGGAACCGTTGGGTAGCCTCGTCTTTCTCCCCTGTGCGTGCCGGTTTTCAGCCGGGTGTTACGCCCAGGGGTCGATAAGTCGAAGCGCGAGCGGAAGGCTCCGCAGCACGGTGGCGGCGCGGGGCAGGAAAAGCGCGGAACGGAAAACCGTCTGGCTCATGCAAGGATGAGTAACATGGCGGCTTCGCCGCGCGCAAGGTTTTGCTGCCCCGCGTTCCGGTCAGAGGCCGAGGACGACGACGCTTTCGAGATGGTCGGAGCCGGGGAACTGGTCGATCGGGGTGGAC
The DNA here is from genome assembly GCF_000219295.1 of Acidiphilium sp. PM. Taxonomy (NCBI): domain Bacteria; kingdom Pseudomonadati; phylum Pseudomonadota; class Alphaproteobacteria; order Acetobacterales; family Acidocellaceae; genus Acidiphilium; species Acidiphilium sp. PM. The sequence goes on along the minus strand of NZ_AFPR01000183.1, from coordinate 960 downwards.
GCGAGCAGGCGGTAGCCGGCGCGGGCGAAGGGGGCGGCCTCGCGCGCGAGCGCCTCGGGGTTGCAGCTGACATAGACGATGCGCTGCACCTTCGCCTCGACCAGGGGGGCGATTTGCGGGCCGGCGCCATCGAAGGGCGGATCGAGCACGACGCAGGCAGCACCGGCAAGTTCCTTCGCGGTGACGGGGCGGCGGGCGAGGTCGCGCCGCTCGGTGTCGATCCGCCCGGCCTGGCCGCCGGTCCGCGCCGCCTCATCGAGCGCGGCCAGCGCCGGGGCGCTGCCCTCGACCGCATGCACCCGTGCATGGGCGGCGAGCGCGCCGGTGAGGGTGCCGATTCCGGCATAGAGCTCGACGATCCTCGACTTGCGGGTGAGTTTCGGCGGCAGGCCGGCGAGCACGGCGGCGCGGATCGCCGCCTCGCCCTCGAAGCTCGGTTGCAGGAAGGCGGCGGGCGGCGGGAGGACGACGAGGCCGGCGCAGTCGAGCGTGGGCGGGCGGCGGATCAGCACCGGCTCGGCGCCGAGGCTGATTCGCGGCAGGTCGTGTTCCTGCGCGAAGGCGACCAGCCGCGCCCGGTCGGCGGCGGTGGCCTCGCCATCGAGCGCGACCGACACGTCCGCCCCGGCATCGAGGAGGTTGACCCGGACATCGGCACTCTTGCGCAGCCCCTGCAACCGGGCGAGCAGCGCGCGAAGCGGGTCGATCAGCGCTTCGAGCTCGGGCCGCAGCAGGGGGCATTCGGCAATGTCGACCACCGTGCGGGAACGGGTCTCGTGAAAGCCGAGCCGGACGGCGCCGGCGACGCGCGCGACGGCGAAATCCGCCCGCCGGCGGGTGCCCATCGGGATCGAGACCACCGGCGCCGGATGCGGGTCAGCGAAGCCGGCCCGCGCGAGGGCGGCGGCAAGCCGGGCGTGCTTCGCCTCGGCAAGCGCGGCAGGGGCGACATCCTGCGCG
>NZ_AFPR01000184.1:0-3589 GCF_000219295.1 Acidiphilium sp. PM | reverse complement strand
CCGCAAGCCCGGCAATGACGAATTTCAGCGCCGGGCGGGCGACCAGGCCGAGCAGCGCGATGCCCGCCGGCGTGCCGAGCGCGGTGCCGAGAAGGACGGGCAGCGCGCGGTCCCGGGTGATGGCGTGGCGGAGTTCGGCGATCACGCCGAGGCTCATCAGCGTGCCGAGCACGAGGGCGGCGAACACGACATGGCGCGGATCGTCGGAGATCAGCGAGAGCAGCGGCGTGAAGACGACGGCGAAGCCGAAACCGGCGAAGCCCTTGACGAAGCCGGCGGCGAAGGCGGCGAGGGCGGCGGCGGCGAGCAGGGGCGGCGCGAGCGGGACCAGCACCGGTCAGATCCGGCCGGACGGGAAGACGGGCGGGCGGGCGATGAGGCGAACTCCTGCGGACAACACGGCAGCGGCAACGTATCGTCCGGCCCGTGTTGCTGGCAAGGCGGCCGGGCTTGCGGCGGCGGCGGCCGATTGCCACGTCGCGCCACGGTGGAATTTCGCGGGGCGGGGATTTCGCGGCGCCGGCCGGAGCAAGAAGAAGGAGCAAAAATGCGGATCGGAATCAGGTTTGGCGGGGCGGTGGCGCCGGGGGATGCGGTGCTGGTGCAGGAGGGGTTCGCGCCGCCTTCCGGCGCGCGGGTCGTGGGCGGGTTCCGGGCGGAGGAGGTGCGGCGGTTCGGGCATGGGATCGGGTGTTCGTGCTGCGTGCCGCGCGGCGCGGTGGCGGCGGCGCTGACGCGGCTGTTTCTCGACCGGGCGCGGGGCACCGAGGACGGGTCCGGCGATGTGGTGATTGTCGGCGATACTAACGGCGAGGCGGCGGTGCGGGCGGCGGTCGCGGGCGATGTGCTGCTGCGGGCGCGATTTTTTTTCGCTCCTGCCGCGGGCGAAGCCGCGGCGCGAGACGGCGGATAACTTCAATTATTTCAGATGATTGACTGAACATTCGGCTTGGCGATGCTGGCGATCCGCCGACAGGCCCGGTTGCGGCCGCGCGATTCATGTTGTTAGTTTTATTGACATCAATAACCGGCCGGACTAACAATCCGCTCATCAACGAGGAGATGAGCGATGCCCGAACGCCGCATCTGGACCGACGCCGCCGACGAGACGATCCGCCGCATGCGGGTGGACGGGGCGACCTGGGCGGCGATTGCCGCCGTGCTCGGCCTGTCGCGCAACACGATCATCGAGCGCGGGCGGCGGCTCTGCGCCGCCGGCGGGCCGAGCCAGGCGGCGCGGCCGAAGCCGCCGCCGGAGGACGATCCGAACCGCCCGCCGCTGCCGGCCGGGCATCCGCGCTCCTGGGGGCTGCTGACGCGCGGGACGATTCTGGAGGGCACGGCGTTCGTCCCCCTCGCCGCCCCCGGGCGGGAGGATGAGCGATGAGCGCGGTGCGGGCGCGCCGGGCGGGCGAGGTGCTCGGCTCGGGGATCGGCGCCGCGGGGGTGGAACGGCGGGTGGAGATCGGCCCCTGCCCGGCGGTGAGCGGGGCGGCGGACCCGATCGGCGCGATCGCATCAAGGCTGGAGGCGGCGGGGTCGTGCCTGCTGGCGCTGCCGGAGCGGGGCTATTCGCCGCACCTCAGGATCACCCGCTACGAGGTGGTGCGCAGCGCGCTCGACGCCTATGGCTGGGAGGCCTCGCGCATCCGCCCGCCGCACCCCTCGGGTGCGGAGATCGACCGCATGGACGAGGCGCTCGGCTGGCTCGCCGCGATCCCCGAGGAGCGGTTCGTGCTGCGGCGGATTCTCGGCGCGCGGGCGCTGACCCATCCGCTGACCGGGCGGCACCTGTTTCCCTGGCGCAGGCTCGGCGGCGTGCTGGGGGCGGACCACAAATCGGTCCAGCGGTGGCATCGCGAGGGGCTCGGCATCGTGCTCGCGGCCCTGGTGGCGGCGGAGCGCAAACTTGCCGAAAGCCGCGCATCGCGTTAAGCCGCCGCATCCTTATCGCAGTTCGAGTGTGAATTCATGAAGCAGCAGGCGAATCTGATCCGCGCCGGCCAGGTGATCGAGCATGACGGTCGCCGCTGGACGGTGCTCAAGCAGCAGATCATCACCCCGGGCAAGGGGGGCGCGTTCATCCAGGTGGAGATGCGCGACCTCAAGACCGGGAACAAGACCAACGAGCGCTGGCGCACCGCCGACACGGTCGAGCGGCTGATGACGGACAACCGCGACTACACCTATTCCTACACCGACGGCGACAACCTGGTGCTGATGGACGGCGAGACCTTCGAGCAGTTCCTGGTGCCGGCCGAGCTGCTCGGCGATCAGGCGCCGTTCCTGCAGGACAACATGGCGGTGATCGTCGACCTGGTGGAAGGCGACCCGGTGGGCATCCACCTGCCGGCGACGGTGACGCTGGAGATCGTCGAGGCCGATCCGGTGGTGAAGGGGCAGACCGCCTCCTCCTCCTACAAGCCGGCGAAGCTGTCGAACGGGGTGAAGGTGATGGTGCCGCCCTTCATCGAGGCGGGCGAGCGCATCGTCGTCCGCACCGAGGATTCGACCTACGTCGAGCGGGCCAAGGGCTGAGGCCGGGCGCGGCGCACGGGCGCCGCGCCGGACCGTTTTCCGGAGTATCGAGCCATGACCCCCCGCCGTTCCGCGCACATGACCATCATGGTCGCCGCGGCCCAGAAGGCCGCGCGACGGCTCGTCCGCGATTTCAACGAGGTCGAGCATCTCCAGGTCTCGGTGAAGGGGCCGTCCGACTTCGTCAGCCAGGCGGACATGCGCGCCGAGCAGACGATCCGCGAGGAGCTGGAGCGCGCCCGGCCCGGCTACGCCTTCCTGATGGAGGAAAGCGGGGCGCATGGCTCGGAGAACTGGGCGTGGCGGTGGATCGTCGATCCGCTCGACGGGACGACCAATTTCCTGCACGCGATTCCGAACTGGGCGATCTCGATCGCGCTGGAGAAGCGGCTGCCGGAGGGCGGCAGCGAGATCGTCGCCGGCATGGTGATGGCGCCGGCGCTCGACGAGCTGTTCTGGGCCGAAAAGGGCGCGGGCGCCTATCTCAACGACCGGCGGCTGCGGGTATCGTCGCGGCGGGACTGGTCGAGCGCGCTGTTCGCGACGGGGATTCCCTTCGCCCGGACCGCGCCGCGCAACCGCCTCGCCTTCGCCCGCGTGCTCGGCGCGCTGATGCCGGAGACGGCGGGCGTGCGGCGGATGGGCTCGGCCTCGCTCGACCTCGCCTGGACGGCGGCGGGGCGGTATGACGGCTACTGGGAACTCGGCACCCATCTGTGGGATATCGCCGCCGGCGCGCTGATGGTGCGCGAGGCGGGCGGCTACGCCACCGCGCCGGATGGGGGCGATGCGCTGAGCGGCGACATCGTCGCCGGCAACCCGCATATCCACCCGCGGCTGCGCGAGCTGGTGGGCTCGGCGCTGGAGACCGCGAAAACCTGATCCGGGCCGCCATTGAGCGGCATGGGAGACATGCGCTAGTGTCGCACGCGATGCGACATTGCGGCTTCCTCGCGGCGTGCATGGCGGCCGCGTTCATCCTCATTCATCCGGCGCCGGCGCAGGTTGTCGTCAACCCGCAGGCGCTGCGGCAGCTCGGCGGGCCCGCGCC
>NZ_AFPR01000185.1:0-10273 GCF_000219295.1 Acidiphilium sp. PM | reverse complement strand
CGCCCGGCGTGGCGCTCGCGCTCTATCCCGCGCTGCTGCATCCGGGGCCGTGGTTCGCCGCCGCGGTGGTGCTGCCCTTCACCCTCGCGGTGGTGGCTTCGGCGTCGCTGCTGAGCCGGTGGGTGGCATCCTGGCCGGCCTATCCGCTGCCGCTGCGCCCGCGCCAAAGGTGCATCGCGCGCATCGCGAGGTAAGGTTTCATTAATGATAGTGCTCTAGCCCGGGCGGCGAACCAGCTTGCCATGGGGTGCCGCCGACCGTGTTCAGCATCAGGAAATCCAAAGACGCTCTGCCGCTCTCGAAGGATGCGGGCATGTTGCTTGCCGCGCTGCAACAGATCAGCGTTCCATTGTTCGTGCTCGGGCGCGACGGCGCCGTGGTGTTCTGGAATCCCGCCTGCGCCGAACTGACCGGTCTTGCCGCCGCCGAGGTGATCGGCACGAAGGAGCACTGGAAGGGATTTTACCCGGCGCCGCGCCCGTGCATGGCGGATCTCGTGCTGTCGGGCAATGGCGGGCAGGCCGGCCAGCTCTACGCGCAGAACAGCGGCGGGCAGGACGGCCGGATGAGCGCCGAGAACTGGTGCGACATGCCGTTGACCGGCCGCAGGCGCTATCTCGGAATCGATGCCGGGCCGATCCGCGATGCGGAGGGGAACACGGTGTTCGTGGTCGAGACGCTCAAGGACATGACCTCGGCGAAGCAGGCGGAACTGGACCTCGCCGCCGAGCGCGAGCGGGTGATGGGCGCGCAGGCCGCCGTCGTCACCGCGATCGCCGACGGGCTGCGGAACCTGTCGGCGGGCATCCTGACGTTCCGGATCACCAGGGCCCTGCCGGCGGAGTATGAAACGCTGCGGGTCGATTTCAACAACTCCATCGAGAAGCTGCAGCGAACCCTGTCGCGCATCGACCAGGACGCGCAGCACGTCCTGGCGGCGACCGACGAGATCGCCCGCGCCTCGGGCGACCTGTCGCAGCGGACGGAACGGCAGGCGGCGAGCCTCGAACAGACGGCCGCCGCCGTCGAGCAGATCACCGCGACGGTCCGCACCACGGCGCAGGGCGCGGCCGAGGCGGGGGCGGCGGTCAGCCAGGCGGAGGCGACGGCGCGGCATTCGGCCACGGTCGTCGAGGACACCGTGGCGGCGATGAACCGGATCGAGACCTCCTCGAACAAGATCACCAACATCATCGGCATCATCGACGAGATCGCCTTCCAGACCAATCTCCTGGCGCTCAATGCCGGGGTCGAGGCGGCGCGCGCCGGCGATGCCGGGCGGGGCTTCGCCGTCGTCGCCACCGAGGTCCGCGCCCTGGCGCAGCGCTCGGCCGACGCGGCGCGGGAAATCAAGTCGCTCATCCTCGCGGCGTCCGGCGAGGTCAAGGCCGGGGTGAACCTCGTCGACGAGACCGGCAAGGCGCTGCAGCGGATCGGCGGGGAAATCGGCACCCTGAGCCGCCTGATGGGCGACATCACCGCCTCGGCGCGGGAACAGGCGACCGGGCTCGCCGAGGTGAACGCCGCCATCAGCGAGATGGACCATGTGACGCAGCAGAACGCGGCGATGGCCGAGCAGGCGACCGCCGGCTGCCGCAACCTCTCCGAGAAGGCGTCGCGGCTGTCCGGCCTCGTGGGCGAATTCCGGATCCGCCAGCCGGGCGAAGCGGCCCCGGCCGGCGCGGACGCGATGCACGCCGCCTGAGCAGCGCCGCCGGGCCGGTTGTCCGCCCCCGCGTTTCGGACCATCATCGGCCATGGACTCGCCACGTTTCGAACTGACGGCGGACATCCTGCTGCGCGCCTATCGGTTCGGCCTGTTTCCGATGGCCGAGCGGCGGAATGCGGCGGACCTGCATTTCCTCGATCCCGAGCGGCGGGGCGTGCTGCCGCTGGAGGCGTTCCACCTGCCGCGCCGGCTCGCGCGCACGCTGCGGAACACGAGCCTCGACATCGTCTCCGACCGGGATTTTCCCGCGCTGATCGCCGCCTGCGCCGCGCGCCGGCCGGTGCGGCCGGAGACCTGGATCAACGAGGAGATCGAGCGCCTCTTCGTCGACCTGCACCGGCGCGGCCATGCGCACAGCGTTGAGGTCTGGCAGGGCGGGGAACTCGTCGGCGGGTTGTATGGCTTGGCGATCGGCGGCGCCTTTTTCGGCGAGAGCATGGTCTCGCTCGTGCGGGATGCCTCGAAGCTCGCGCTGGTGCACCTCGTGGCGCGGCTGCGGCTGGGCGGGTTTTCATTGCTGGACACGCAGTTCCTGACCGCGCACCTGGCCCGGTTCGGCGCGTTCGAGATCGGCCGCGCCGCGTATCACGCGCGCCTTGCCGAGGCGGTGGCGCGGCCGGCGCGCTGGATCGCCGATCCGGCGCCCGCCGTCATCGAGGCCGAGATCGCCCGCCTGCGGCTCGCGGAGACCGACACCGAAGGGTGACAAGGCGCCGGCCGCCACCAATCCGGGCCTCGGCCCTCCCTTCCGGCCGGGCCGGGAGCGGTCTATCCTGCCATGCTGCGGTCATGCATGGACCGCCGAAGCGGGAACCGCCATAAGGGCCATTAACGGGTGCGAACCCGAAACAGCAAGACACGATCACAGGAAGAACGGGAGACGGACATGTTGCGTGCGGCAATCAGCAAACTGTCGGCAAGACGGCGTGGGGCGAGGCTGGCGGCCGCCGGCGCCGCGGTCCTGCTGGCGCTGCCGGCGGCGGCGTCCGGCGCCGTCCCGAACGGCATCAAGCTCGTCAATCCGGGTCACCTGACGATCTGCACCCATCTGTCCTACAAGCCCTTCGAGTATATCAACAAGGACGGCAAGGTCGTCGGCTTCGATGTCGACATGCTGGATCTGCTGGCGAAGCGGCTGGGCGTGAAGACCCGGATCATCAGCATCGACTGGAACCAGGTGACCTCCGGCGCGGTGTTCGCCGCCAATCGCTGCGATGTCGCGATGGGCGCGGAGACGATCACGCCGGAACGCGCCAAGGCGGTGCTGTTCTCCGATCCGTATTTCGACGCGACGCAGGTCCTCCTGGCCAAGAAGGGCTCCGGCGTGCATGGCCTGGCCAGCCTCAAGGGCAAGCGGTTCGGCGTGCAGGTCAACACCACCGGGCAGATCTACGCCGACAAGCGGGCCGCCAAATTCGGCTACACCACGGTCATCTTTCCCGACCTGATCGCCGAGGCCTCGGCCGTCAGCGTCGGCGCCGTCGCGGCGGCGATCAACGATAACGGCCCGATGTACGAATACGCCAGGACGCATCCCGACACCCATGTGGTGGCCGAGTTCGATACCGGCGAGCACTACGGATTCGCGTTCAAGAAGAACAGCGCCAACGCGACCCGGCTGGCCGGCGTGCTGAACACCGTCCTCGCCAAGGCCAAGAGCGACGGCGAATACAACAAGATCTTCAAGACGTGGTTCGGCCAGATCCCGCAGGACGTCAAACAGTAAGGCGGATGAGCGGCGACGCCGACCGGCCGGCGGCGCGCCGGCGCGCAAGCCCGCGGCTGCGGGCGAGGCGGTCCAGGATGGCGCAATACGCCATTCTGGCGATCGTTCTCGCGCTGGCGGCCGAGTTCGCCAAGTGGCGCGAGATCGGGCGGACCTTCTTCGAGCCGCGGCTGATCGAATTCACGATTCTCCACGGCCTCGCCAACGCGCTGCTGAACACCGCGCTCTATACGGCCGGCGCGTTCGTGCTCGGCCTCGTGCTCGGCCTCGTGCTGGCGCTGATGCGGCTGTCCCCGGTCGCGCCCTATCGCTGGCTGGCGACGGTCTATATCGAATTCTTCCGCGGCCTGCCCTCGCTTGTCGTGTTCATCGCGTTTTCGCTGCTGCCGCTGGCCTTTTCCGGACTGACGATCCCGTGGTCGCCCTACGGCACGGTCTGGGTCGCGCTCGGCGTCGTCGGCAGCGCCTACATGGCGGAGACGATGCGCGCCGGCATCCAGGCCGTGCCCAAAGGCCAGGTCGAGGCGGCGCGCTCGCTCGGCATGTCCTCGGCGCAGGCGATGCGCAAGATCGTGCTGATGCAGGCGCTGCGGCTCATGGTGCCGCCGCTGACGAACGAGCTGATCATGCTCATCAAGGATTCGTCGCTGGTGTTCGTGGTCGGGCTGTCGGCCGGGCAGTTCGATCTGACGGAATTCGGGCGGTCCACGGCCAATACCAACGTCAACATCACGCCGCTCGTGGTGGCCGGGCTCGGCTACCTGCTGATCACGCTGCCGCTGTCGATGCTGGTGCGGCGGATGGAGGTATCGCGGGTGACGGGAGCATGAGCGGCGTCGATCCAGGCCGGACGGTTGTGAAGATCGAAGGGCTGCACAAGCGATTCGGCCAGAACCATGTGCTGAGGGGAATCGATTTCAGCGTCGCGCGGGGCGAGGTGGTGTGCATCATCGGCCCGTCGGGGTCGGGCAAGTCGACGCTGCTGCGCTGCATCAACCTGCTCGAACGGCCGCAGCAGGGCCGGCTCGAGGTCAATGGCGAGAACCTGCTCGACCCGGATTGCGACATCGATGCGGCGCGCCGGCACATCGGCATGGTGTTCCAGCAGTTCAACCTCTTTCCGCATCACACCGCGCTGGAGAACTGCATCGTCGCGCCGATGACGGTGCTGCGCCTGACGCGGGCGGCGGCGGAGGCGACGGCCCGCGCCAATCTCGAGCGCGTCGGCCTCGCCGACAAGCTCGGCGCCTATCCCGCCCAGTTGTCCGGCGGCCAGCAGCAGCGGGTGGCGATCGCCCGGGCGCTGTCGATGGAGCCGGCGCTGATGCTGTTCGACGAACCGACCTCGGCACTCGATCCAGAACTCGTGGGCGAGGTGCTGACCGCGATGCGGCAACTGGCCGAGGCCGGCATGACGATGATCGTCGTGACCCACGAAATGGCCTTCGCCCGCGAGGTGGCCGATCGGGTCGTGTTCATGGATGCCGGCACGATCATCGAGCAGGGGCCGCCGGACTCGGTGATCGGCGCGCCGCGCGAGGCGCGGACGCAGAGCTTCCTGCGCCGCGTGCTCAACCCGGTTCACCTCGACTAGTGTCCCGAATCTGAAATCCATCGGATTTCAGATTCAAAGTGGACACTGGAAAAAACAATAGTTTGGTGGCCTGCTTGTCCCTGAAAATCCCCCACGAATTTCAGGGGCAAGACATTATAGCACTTTCCGATCCTGCTGGATCGGATGTAGTGCTCTATCATATTGATCATCGGAGCATCAGCCGAGACCGGTCAGTTCCTCCCGCCATCCCCACCGGCAGGCGATGTCGAGGCAGTCCTGCCAGGCCTCGATCGCATCGGTCGTGCCGATGCTGCGCAGCGAGACGGCCGCCGCGGCGTGGGCGAGGGCGAGGGCGCGCGCGGTCTCCCAGCCCTCGTGAAAACCGTAGAGAAAACCTGAGGCGAACGCGTCGCCGGCACCATTGGCGCCGGCGATCTCCGCCTCCGGCACGCGGACCGACGCCTTCGCGGCAACCGTTCCGTCGCGCGCGACCGCGATGGCGCCGCGCGGGAAATGCACGGCCACGAGCCGCATCGCGCCGCTGGCCAGAACCGCGCGCGCGGCGCGCAGGCAGGCTGCGATGTCGGTCTCTCCATGGTCGCATGTCGCCATGCCGGCGATCGCGCCGATCTCGACGTCGTTGACCACCAGCAGATCGAGTTCCGGCAGGCAGGGCCGCACCAGCGCGGCGAGGCGTTCGGCCGGAACGCTGCACAGTTCGAGATTCGTCAGCAGCCCGGCCCGCCGCGCCTTGCGCAGGGTTGCGACCCAGCCGTTCGCGGCGTCGCCCCAGGCGCCGTCCATCCGCGCGTGGATGCCGGGCAGGCCGAGATGCAGGATGCGGCCGCGGGTGGCGGCGAAGTCGAAATGATCGGGGGTGAGCGCATCGGCGGCGCCGGCCCGGAAGATGTGCGTCCGCCGTCCGCTCCGGCGCGAGGTGTAGGCGTCGGTGAACTGCGTCGGCGCGCCCGCGACGACGGTGAGCCCGGTTGCGTCGATGCCGTGCGCCGCGGCCGCGGCATGCAGCAGGCGGCCATTTTCGTCATCGCCGACCACGCCGATGGTCTCCACAGGCATGCCGGCGTCGAGCCGCCGGATGCCGAAGGCGAGGTTGCACGCCGAACCGCCGCCGCGCGCCTGTTCCTCCAGGATTTCGACGAGGCCGTCCTCGCCCGGCCAGAACTCGACCACACGGTTGCGGTCGACGCACCAGGTCCCGCCGGTGACGAAGCCGCGTCGCGCCATGTCGCTCATGGGCGCGTCAGTGCTGCCTGAGGGGGGCTTCCGTGATCAGCAGGTCGTCGGCGAGCGGGCGCGTCGGCGCGATCCCCTGTGCCTGCAGCGTGCCGTGATAGGCCTTCACCGCCTCCTCCGGCGAGACCGCGCCGCTGGCGACCTCGCGCATCAGCGACACGATGGCGAGCGGATCCTCGGCGAGGTTGATCTTGCGGCCGAACAGCGCGACGCGCGCGCCGTACCGTTCCGCCTGGTGCAGCAGTTCGAACGTGTCGCGCGTGGTGCCGGCGCTGCCGCCGAGCACGCCGACGATCAGCGACGGATCGTACGACGCCAGCTCCTCGAGCGCTTTCGGGCCGTTATAGGGGATCTTGAGGAATTGCGGCCGGTCCGCCTGCATCACGCCGGCGAGGCAGCGATGAATGCAGTCATTGACGTAGAAGGGGATCTGTTCCGGGTCGATGCCGCAGGCGATGTTCGGGTTGAACACTTCGAGGAAATAGGTGAAGCCGGCCGCCCGCGCATCGGCGCGGAACGCGGCGAACGCGTCCAGCGCGGCGAGGTCGGTCTCGATATCGTTGCAGAACGTCATCGAATACAGGCCGAGATCGGTGAGGCGCGCGGCCTGGGCGAGGTCGGCGGTGCGGAACGGACGCGACGCCGCAAGGTGATAGGTGGCGCCGCGCATCCGCCAGATGTCGGTCGTGTCGTTCGCGCGGATGGCGGGCTTCACCGCGCTGCCGGCGAACGTGCCCTGCGCCGCCAGCACTTCGAGGTTGGAGGCCGAGACGAGCATGATATCGACGATGTCCTGCGCGACGATCGCCCTGACCTGGTCGAGGAACTCGGCCCTGGTGCGGTGGCGGGTCCAGCTGCCGTCGCGCTCGCGCTTCGGCCCCGCCGCGGTGATGCTCGGTCCCATGTCGCCGTCCTTCGCATCGGCGATGATGAAGTCGCTGGGCCGGTACTTCCCCGCGCGGATCCGGGCGAGCTTGGCATCGAGGCGGGTCATCGTGGCTCCTGCTGGTTGGCCGGGATCAAGTTGCGGCGATCGTCCGGCCACCCTCTGCGCCGCATCGGCTCGGTGCGGCGCGGCAATGACCGGCATCGGCCATGCTATTGCGCGCCGGGGGACGAGACAAGCCGAGCCGCCCCGTATGTTCCGGCGCCTTCGCCTCCCGAAACCTCTCTAGAGCATCATCCGATCAGATGGAGTCATCTGATCGGATAAAGATACTCTGGTTATCAACAAGATAGAGCACGACATCCGATCCATCGGGATCGGAACGTGCTCTACACCCGCAGCGCGAGCAGCAGCATCAGCGCGGCCACCACGAGGGGGACCAGCCCGAATACCCATACCGGCAGCTCGCCGCCTTCCTTTCGCGGCTGCGTCCGCGGCGAATCCTGCCGGCTCTCAGTTGGTCGAGGCATGGTGCTGTCCCGTCTCAGTGCTGTCCGCATCGCCGCGCAGCGGCCGTCCCGTCCACGCGATCGCGCAGATCTTCCTGCTCAGCGCATGGGCCTTGGTGAATCCGTCGAGGCTGAAGGCCGTTGTGGCCACGCCGTGCCGCCCGGTATCGACGCCCAGATACACCCGCTTGTACGCCTTCAGATCGTGGATGACCGGCCTTGCCGCCGGCGCGAAGGCGATGGCGCCGCGCGTGCGGAAGCGGACCCGCCGCGGGCCGATTCGCACCGCCGGGTCGGCCGGCGCCGCCGCGAGCCCGTCGATGGCGGTCTCCGCCGCATGGCCGCGATGCTCCGCCACGATCAGCACGAGGCGCCGCCCGCTCCGTCCCTTCATGGGGCCCCAGACCGGATATGTCGCCGCGTAGCACACTTCATGCCGTCCCCGGCCGTCCCTGAGCACCATCCAGTGTCCGATCTCGGAGACGAAATGCGGGCGCCCCGCCGCCATGGCGCGAGCACCCGCTCCGAACCCCAAGACGATCAGGCAGATCGCGGCTTCCGTCCTCATGTCCCAGATGTCGCAGCACGGCGACGCCGCTCAAGGCAACGTCGCGTGATGCGCGGAAATGTGACAGGCGCCGCGCCCGATCATTCGTTGCCGCTGTTGCCGACCACCTTGTGCGCGAACGGCACGTTCACCACCGGCTGCGACGGCCCGGTGAACGACGGGTAGGCCTGCCCGATCACGCCGGGAGGGGTCTGCGCGGTGATCGGCTGGGCCGGCATGTCGGGGATGCCCATGCCGGCATGGGCGATGCCGGAGACACCCAGCAGAGCGGCGGCCGCCACGGAAGCAATGATGGTCTTTTTCATTGTCAGTCTCCTGAACTTTCCGGATGTCCCGGCCTCACGACGGGGCCGTCTCATCCGCGATGTCCAGGATGTAGGCCTGTCGGATTCATCGTCCTAGAGCGATCGGGGAATAGGTTTGATAACTGCCGGAGATGAATCAACCCCCGCCTTCGCGCCGCCGCCGGGCACGGTTGCGTGATCGCGTGCCCCGCCCGCTTGGCAGGCCGCCTGCGGGCCGATAGCAGCAACCGGCGGGCCGCGCCCCGCTTGATGATGAGGAAACCATGCTTGCACAAACCCTGCGACTGTCCGCCCTTTGCGCCGCCGCCATCGCGATCGCCCCGGCCCCGGCGCGGGCGCAGCCGCCAGCCGCCTGCCGCACGATCCGCCTCGGCCATGGCGGATGGCTCGACAACCAGGTGCAGAACGCCGTCTTCGGCGCCGTCGTGGCACCCTTCGGCTACCAGGTGAGGATCGAGCCCGCCCGCCTCAAGACGATCTACCATCGCCTCGCCGACGGCCGGCTCGACGTCTACCTGCAGGACTGGCGGCCCGATAACTGGATGTCATCGGTCACCGCGATCCGGGATTCCGATGTCGCCCGCAAGCGCATCGCCGTGGCCGGGACCGACCTTTCCGGCGCCCGCCACACGCTCGCGGTGCCGGCCTATCTCTACCGCGCCGGCCTGAAGGACTTCGCGGACATCCACAAGTTCGCCGGCCAACTCGACCACACGATCTACGGCATCGAGCCCGACAATGTCGGCGACCGTCAGCTGCTGTCGATGATCCGCCACAACACCGACGGCCTCGGCGGCTTCCACCTCGTGCAGGCCGGCGCCGGCGGCATGCTGCGGGCGCTGGCGGCGAAGATCCGCCACCACGAGCCGATCCTGTTCCTCGGCTGGCAGCCCGACGCGATGAACGTCGAATACCGCATCCGCTACCTCGGCGGCGGCGCCGCCGCCTTCGGCCACGACCAGGGGGCGGCGCGAAGCCTGATCCTGACGCGCGCCGGCTACGCCGCGCAATGCCCCGCCATCGGCGGCCTGCTGCACCGCTTCCGCCTGCCGGTCCGGGCGGAAAGCCGCATGATGTATGACATCCAGGTCAAGCGCGAGGCCGTCGGGCCGGTCGCCGCGGCATGGATCGCCGCGCATCCGGCCTGGCTGAAGCGGATGCGCGCGCCACTCGCCTCTCCCGCGCGCGGCTGACCCGAGGCGGCTGACCCGAGGCGGCCGACCCGAGGCGGCCGGGCAGGGCAGGGCAGGGGGCCGGCTCAGAACACCAGCGAGACCGCGAACCGTCCGAACGGGCGGTTGCGCGGCCCGTTGCCCGCGTTCAGCCGTTCCCAGCCGAGATCGGCATCGATCGACACCCGGCGGAACAGCCGCGAGCGCATCTCGACCCCCGCCGCCGTCATCATCGCGCGGCTGCCGGGCATCCCGGCGCCGGCCGGCTGCGCGGTGCGCGCGACATTCCAGAACACGCCGCCGCGCAGCATCCGCAGGCCGCCCGCCGCCCCGAGCGGAAACACCGCCTGCTGCCCGGCCAGCACGCCGCGGCTCGCCGGCGAAATCGGCGCGAGGGCCGGATCGGCGCTGGCAAGATCGCCCAGGCTGACGCGATCGGCATTGAACAGCAGGCCGCTGCCGAACTGGTCGCAGAACGCCGTGGTCAGCACGGCACCCGCCGGCAGCGCGGTGCTGCGCGTCAGCGCAGCCGGCCATAGGCGAAATCGGAGCGGGCGAGCCCCGGCGCG
>NZ_AFPR01000186.1:0-4184 GCF_000219295.1 Acidiphilium sp. PM | reverse complement strand
GCGAAACGCATCATCCTGTCAGAGTGAGGCGAGATCGCCGATCCGGCAAGAGACCATCTCGCGGATTTGCGCGGGCGTGGCCCCGGCGTCCCGCAGATCGCGCAGCGTCGCCGCCCGGTCGCGCTTGGCCAGCCGCCGCCCCGCCGCGTCGCGGATCAGCGGATGATGGGCATAGGCCGGATGCGGCCAGCCCAGCAGCACCTGCAGCAGCACGTGAACATCCGTCGCCGCCCGCAGGTCCTCGCCCCGCGTCACATGCGTCACCTCCTGCGCCGCATCGTCATGGCAGACGCAGAGATGATAGCTCGCCGGCACGTCCTTGCGCGCCAGCACCACATCGCCATGCGGCCGCGGATCGGCCTCCACCCAGCCTTCCGCCGCCTCGTGATAGCGCAGCCGCCCGGCCATCGCCGCGGCTTGGTCCATCCGCAGCCGCAGCGCATAGGGCTCGCCTTGCGCCGCCCGCGCGTCCGCCAGCGCCGGATCGAGCCCGCGGCAGGTGCCGGGATAGGCCGCCTCGGCCCCGTGCGGCGCGCCGAGGGCCGCGGCAATCGCCGCCCGCGTGCAGAAGCACCGGTAGAGCAATCCCATCGCCTCCAGCCGCGCCAGCGCCGCCCGGTACTCGTCGAAATGCGCCGACTGCACCCGCACCGCGCCATCCCAGGCCAGGCCGAGCCAGGCCAGGTCCTCCAGGATCGCCTCGGCGAATCCGGGCCGGCAGCGCCCGGCATCGATATCCTCGAGCCGCAGCAGGAACCGCCCGCCCGCCCCGCGCGCCAGGTCGTGCCCGGCCATGGCCGAGGCCGCGTGGCCGAGATGCAGGTAGCCGGTCGGGCTCGGCGCGAAACGGGTGACGATGGACATCGGCCTCCACGATGATACGCTCCCCCGCAAATGCAAGGAGCAGGACTTCATGGCTGAACTGGACGGACCGCGCTGGGGCCCGGCGAACGGCGGCAAGGCGCGGCAACTCGTGGTGCTGTGCCACGGCGTCGGCGCCGATGGCAACGACCTGATCGACCTCGCGCCCTACTGGGCCCGCGCGATCCCCGATGCCGCCTTCGTCGCCCCGCACGCGCCCGACCCGTTCGACCTCGCCCCCTTCGGCCGCCAGTGGTTCCCGATCGGCACGCTCGACCCGCACGCGCTCGGCGGCGGCGTGCGCCGGGCCCGCGCGGCGCTCGACCCGTTCATCGACGCCGAACTCGCCCGCCTCGGCCTGCCGGCCGATGCCTATGCGCTGATGGGCTTCAGCCAGGGGGCGATGACCGTGCTGTTCACCGGCCTGCGCCGGGCGGTGCCGCCGCGGGCGATTCTCGCCTATTCCGGCGCGCTGCTCGCCCCCGAGTCGCTGCCCGCCGAACTCGCCGGCCGCCCGCCGGTCCTGCTCGTCCATGGCGAGGCCGACGAGATCGTCCCGCCCTCCCGCTCGCGCGATGCCGAGGCCGCCCTGCGCGCCGCCGGCGTGCCGGTCGAGAGCCTCCTTGTCCCGAAACTCGCCCACGGAATCGACGATTCCGGGCTGTCCCTCGGCGCCCTCACGCTCCAGCGCGCCTTCGCCGCCCCGGCCTCGCCCGCGTGACAAGCTGTTGACATTGCGAAACCCGCCTTGCGGCCCCGGGTCGTTGGCGCCATATTTCACTCATGGAATCGGTGCAGAACATTGCAGGGCGTTTCCAGTCCGAGGCCGGCCCGGTGATCTGGTCGCCCTTCTGGGAGCGGTTCAGTAATGCCTGACGGCGGGCAGAACTTTCCCGCCCTCGTGCTGAACGCGGATTTCCGTCCGCTCTCCTATTTTCCGTTGTCGCTCTGGTCCTGGCAGGACGCCGTCAAGGCCGTCTTCCTCGACCGCGTTTCCGTCCTGTCGGAATACGAGCACGAGGTGCATTCCGTCTCCTCGGCGATGCGCCTGCCCTCGGTCATCGCGCTGAAGGATTTCGTCCCCGGCCTGCGCCAGCCCGCCTTCACCCGCTTCAACGTCTTCCTCCGCGACGGCTTCACCTGCCAGTACTGCCACAGCCGCCTGCCCGCCCCGGAACTGACCTTCGACCACGTCATCCCGCGCGCCCGCGGCGGCCGCACCACCTGGGAGAACGTCGTCACCGCCTGCGGCGCGTGCAACCTGCGCAAGGGCTCGAAACTCCCGCGCGAATGCCACATGTTCCCCTATGAAACGCCGCGCCGGCCGAACAGCTGGGAGCTGCAGGACCGCGGCCGCGCCTTCCCGCCCAACTACCTGCACGAAAGCTGGCGCGACTTTCTCTACTGGGATACCGAATTGGAGACCTGATCCGGTTTCATCCGCCTGCCATATCGGCTATCCGTGCGGAACGGAGAGCCAGAATGAACAAGCCGATACCCAATTCCCTGCGCACCCTGCCCGACGACCGCGGCCGCTTCGGCGAGTTCGGCGGCAGGTTCGTCGCCGAAACCCTGATGCCGCTGATCCTCGAGCTCGAGGCGGCCTACGAGGCGGCGAAGGACGATCCCGATTTCATGCGGGAATTCCAGTATTACCTGCAACATTATGTCGGCCGCCCCAGCCCGCTCTGGTTCGCCGAGCGGCTGACGAAGGAACTCGGCGGCGCCAAGGTCTATTTCAAGCGCGACGAGCTGAACCACACCGGCGCGCACAAGATCAACAACTGCATCGGCCAGATCCTGCTCGCCAAGCGCATGGGCAAGACGCGCATCATCGCCGAGACCGGCGCCGGCCAGCACGGCGTCGCCACCGCGACGGTGGCCGCCCTCTTCGGCCTGCCCTGCATCGTCTACATGGGCGCCACCGATGTCGAGCGGCAGCAGCCCAACGTCTTCCGCATGAAGCTGCTCGGCGCCGAGGTCCGCCCCGTGACCTCCGGCGCGTCGACGCTGAAGGACGCGATGAACGAGGCGCTGCGCGACTGGGTCGCGAATGTGCGCGACACCTTCTACATCATCGGCACCGCCGCCGGCCCGCACCCCTATCCCGCCATGGTGCGGGACTTCCAGTCGGTCATCGGGGTCGAGGCCCGCGCCCAGATGATGGAGGCCGAGGGCCGCCTGCCGGATGTCGCGATCGCGGCGATCGGCGGCGGCTCCAACGCCATCGGCCTGTTCCACGCCTTCCTCGACGAGCAGGTGAAGCTGATCGGCGTCGAGGCCGCCGGGCGCGGCCTCGATTCGGGCGAGCACGCCGCCTCCCTCTCGCGCGGCCGCCCCGGCGTGCTGCACGGCAACCGCACCTACCTGCTGCAGGACGATGACGGCCAGATCCTCGAGGCCCACTCGATCTCCGCCGGGCTCGACTATCCGGGCATCGGCCCCGAGCATTCCTACCTGCACGATATCGGCCGCGTGGAATACGTGTCCGCGACCGACGACGAGGCCCTCGCCGCCTTCCAGCTCTGCTGCCGCACCGAGGGCATCATCCCCGCCCTCGAGCCCTCGCACGCCCTCGCCCATGTCGCGAAGATCGCCCCCGGCATGGACAAGGAGAGCATCATCCTGATGAATCTCTGCGGCCGCGGCGACAAGGACATCTTCACCGTCGCCCGCCATCTCGGAGAACAGATTTGAGCCGCATCGCCGCCACCTTCGCCCGCCTCCGCGATGAGGGCCGGGCGGGCCTGATCCCCTTCGTCGAGGCGTTCGACCCCGATCGCGAAACCTCCGCCACCCTGCTCGCCGGCATGGCCGCCCGCGGCGCCGACCTGATCGAGATCGGCATGCCCTTCACCGACCCGATGGCGGACGGCCCGACCATCCAGCAGGCCGGCCGCCGGGCGCTGCGCGCCGGTGCGACCCTCGCCGGCACGCTCGGCCTGGTGCGCGACTTCCGCGCTGTCAACGACACCGTGCCGCTGATCCTGATGGGCTATCTCAACCCCATCCTCTCCTACGGCGTCGAGCGCTTCACCGCCGATGCCGCCGCCGCCGGCGTCGATGGCGTCATCGTGGTCGACCTGCCGACCGAGGAGGCCGACCTGCTGCTGCCGCATCTGCGCCAGCACCGCATCGACCTCATCCGCCTCGTCGCCCCCACCACGACGGATGAGCGCCTGCCCGTCGTGCTCAACGACTCCTCCGGCTTCGTCTATTACGTCTCGATCACCGGCATCACCGGCACCCGCACCGCCTCCGCCGAGGATCTCGCGCGCGACATCCCCCGCGTCCGCAAGGCGACGGACATGCCGATCGCCGTC
>NZ_AFPR01000187.1:0-3910 GCF_000219295.1 Acidiphilium sp. PM | reverse complement strand
GGAGCGCGCGGGTCGAAAGGATCTGTTGCATGCTGTGGTCCTCCATTCGTACGCACCATCCGGATAGCCGGGCAACATGGCCCGGCCATGGTCGAAATATGGCGATTATGGAGCAGACGGCGCGACCGGCGCGCCGTGGCGGCGGAATTCGATCGGGATGACGAACTGCATCCGGGCCGGCGCGCCCGCTGGCCGGCGCTTCAGGATCGCCTTGCGGATCATGGCCAGCGCGGCCTCGTCCAGCCGGGGATTGCCGGCGGACCGCACGACCCAGGCGCTCGTCACATGCCCGGCCGGATCGATGGTGAACCCGTAGAAACCGACATGGGTGACGCCCTTCTGCCGCAGCAGGGCATGCGCCTCGCGGTCGAGCGCGGCGCGGGTCCTGGCGTCGATAGGGTGCTGCGCCGGCGCGGCAAACGCCCCGGCCGCGAGCAGCAGGGCAAGGCCGCCGGCGGCGGCAAGACGGGCGAAGGGCCGGAACCGCCGATCCATCACCCGGATGCCTTACAGCGCGCCGCCGCGCCGGCCGATGGCGCCGCCGAGGCGCAGGCGCAGGGCGTTCAGCTTGATGAACCCCGCCGCGTCCTGCTGGTTGTAGGCGCCCTCGTCATCCTCGAAGGTGACCATCCGCGCCGAGTAGAGCGAGTTGGGGCTTTCGCGGCCTGCGACGATCACGTTGCCCTTGTAGAGCTTCAGGCGCACCCGGCCGGTGACGGAGTTCTGGCTGGCGTCGATCAGCGCCTGCAGCATCCGCCGCTCCGGGCTGAACCAGAAGCCGTTGTAGATCAGCTCGGCATAGCGCGGCATCAGGCTGTCCTTCAGATGCGCCGCCTCGCGGTCGAGCGTGATGCTCTCGATGGCGCGATGCGCCGCGAGCAGGATTGTGCCGCCCGGCGTTTCGTAGACGCCGCGCGACTTCATGCCGACGAAACGGTTCTCGACGAGGTCGAGCCGGCCGATGCCATTGTCGCGGCCAAGCTCGTTGAGCCTGGTCAGCAGCGTGGCCGGCGAAAGCGCCACGCCGTTCAGGGCCACCGCGTCGCCCTGCGCGAAATCGATGCTGATTTCCGTCACCACGTCCGGCGCCGCCTCGGGGCTGATGGTGCGCTGGTAGACGATCTCGTCCGGCGCCTGCGCGGGGTCTTCGAGGATCTTGCCCTCGGAGGAGGAGTGCAGCAGGTTGGCATCGACCGAGAAGGGCGCCTCGCCGCGCTTGTCCTTGGCGATGGGAATCTGGTGCGCCTCGGCGAATTCGAGCAGCTTGGTGCGGCTCGTCAGGTTCCACTCGCGCCAGGGGGCGACGACCTTCACATCCGGCTTCAGCGCGTAATAGGCCAGTTCGAAGCGGACCTGGTCGTTGCCCTTGCCGGTCGCGCCATGCGCCACGGCGTCCGCGCCAACCGCCTCGGCGATCTCGATCTGCCGCTGCGCGATCAGCGGCCGGGCGATCGAGGTGCCGAGCAGGTACTGGCCCTCGTAGAGCGCGTTGGCGCGGAACATCGGGAAGACGAAATCCTTCACGAAGGTTTCGCGCAGGTCCTCGACGAAGATTTCCTTGACGCCGAACATCTCGGCCTTGCGCCGCGCCGGCTCAAGTTCCTCGCCCTGGCCGAGATCGGCGGTGAAGGTGACGACCTCCGCCCCGCGCTCGGTCTGCAGCCAGCGGAGAATGACACTCGTATCGAGCCCGCCCGAATAGGCCAGCACAACTTTCTTCACGCTGTTTTCAGCCATCGTTCTCTGTCCCGGTTCTACCTCACGCGCGGCCTATCAGCCGGATCGCGGCGGGGCAAGAGCCGGCGCGGCGGATCAGGTCGCCGTGGTGCCTGAGGCCGCCGCCGGCTTCGGCCCGATCAGCTTGAGCAGCTGCGCGATCGTCGCCGGCGTGTTCCAGTCACCCGCCCCCTGGAGGGAGGCGACCATCTGCCCCTTGCGGTCGACGATCACGGTGAAGGGAATCCCGTTCACGTCGAACGCGTCGAGCGCGCTCGAACTCGGGTCGAGCAGGATCGGCACGCCGGTGATGTGGTGCTTCGCGTAATAGGGTCGCACCGCCTTGATCCCCTGGCTGTCCACGGAGATCGGCAGCACGCGGATGCCATCGCCCCGGATCCGCGGATTGAGGGCGACCAGCGTGGGCAGTTCGGCGCGGCAGGGCGGGCACCAGGTCGCCCAGAAATTCACCACCAGCCCCTCGCCGCGGAAATGGGCCAGCGTCAGCCGCCGGCCGAACGCATCGAGGAAGTGGAAGTCCGGCAGCGGCTGCGGCACGGTCACGTCGAGATTGGGGGCGACATCCGGCAGCTCCATCGCCTCGGCGGATTTGCCGATCCCGGCGAGCGAAGTTAAGTCAGGCAGCACAAGACCCGCACCCAGAGCCGCGAACTGCCGCCGAGAAAGCCCGAAACGCATGACCGCCGATACCTCTTCCAAACCGAATATGACGAATTCTGGTGCCGATCAGGCCGGAACGCAACCATCCCGCCTGCAATGGGGCGGACGATTTGCCGCCGGTCCCGCATCCGTGATGCAGGCGATCAATGCCTCGATCGGGTTCGATCAGCGGCTCTGGCGGGAGGATATCGAAGGCAGCCTCGCCCATGCCGGCATGCTCGCCGCGATGGGAATCATCTCCGCCGAGGACGAGGCGGCGATCCGCGCCGGACTCGCCGAGATCGCCGAGGCGATCGCCGAGGGGTCGTTCACCTTCGATCCCGCGCTCGAGGACATCCACACCAATATCGAGGCCTGGCTGGTCGCGCGCATCGGCGAGGCCGGGCGCCGGCTGCACACCGCGCGCAGCCGCAACGACCAGGTGGCGACCGATTTCCGCCTCTGGGTGCGCAACGCGATCGACAGTCTCGACGGCCAGGTGCGCGAGCTGATGCGCGCGCTGGCCGACCGCGCGGCCGAACACGCGGCCACCATCATGCCTGGCTTCACCCATCTGCAGACCGCCCAGCCGGTGACGCTCGGGCATCACCTGCTCGCCTATGTCGAGATGCTGTCGCGCGACCGCGGCCGCCTCGCCGATGCGCGCCGGCGGCTGAACGAATGCCCGCTCGGCGCGGCCGCCCTCGCCGGCACCACCTTCCCGATCGACCGCAGCATGACCGCCGCCGCCCTCGGCTTCGACCGGCCGACCGCGAATTCGCTCGATTCGGTCTCGGACCGCGACTTCGCGCTTGAATTCCTCTCCGCCCTCTCCATCCTCGCGATGCATCTTTCGCGTTTCGCCGAGGAGATCATCATCTGGACCAGCGCGCCCTATCGCTTCATCCGGCTGTCCGACGCCTATACCACCGGCTCGTCGATTATGCCGCAGAAGCGCAACCCGGACGCCGCCGAACTCGCCCGCGCCAAGGCCGGGCGGATCTTCGGGGCGCTCACCGGCCTGCTCGCGGTGATGAAGGGCCTGCCGCTCGCCTATGCGAAGGACATGCAGGAGGACAAGGAGCCGGTGTTCGACGCCGCCGATGCCGCCGAACTCTGCCTCGCCGCGATGACCGGCATGGTGCGCGACATGATGCCCGACGTGCTGCGGATGCGATCCGTGGCCGGCGCCGATTTCTCGACCGCGACCGATCTTGCAGACTACCTCGTGCGCGATCTCGGCCTGCCCTTCCGCACCGCCCATCACGTCACCGGCCGGATCGTGAGCGAGGCCGAGTCGCGCGGGCTCGAGCTCGTCGCCCTGCCGCTCTCGGTCATGCAGGAGGTCGAGCCGCGGATCACCGAGGCGGTGTATGATGTGCTGACCATCGAGGCCTCGGTCGCCGCCCGCCGCACCCTCGGCGGCACCGCGCCCGACAATGTCGCCCGCGCCGCCGCGCGCTGGCAGGAGACGCTGGCATGACCCGCTCGCTGCTGCTCGTCCTGCTCGCCTGCGCCGCTCTCGCCGCCTGCG
>NZ_AFPR01000188.1:0-23153 GCF_000219295.1 Acidiphilium sp. PM | reverse complement strand
ATCGCGCGCTCCGCCAGGTCGAGCACCGGTTACAGATGGTCGAGGACCGCCAGACCCATACCCTGCCCGAAACCGAGGCCGGCCTCGCCCGCTTCGCCACCTTCATGAACATGCCAGATGCCGCGCGCTTCGCAGCATGGCTCGATGCGGTCTGCGAGACAGTGAACGCCATCTTCGCCGATTTCTTCGATACCGATCCCGGCAGTGGCAAAGACGGCGCGCCCGATCCCGGCGAGTCCGGCGCCGCTCCCGACGCGTTCGCCGGCCAGGCGCAGTCGCTCGGCTTCGCCGATCCGCAACATCTCGCGGTCAGGCTCCGCCTCTGGCGCAACGGCACGCTGCCAGCGCTGCGCACCGCCCGCGCCCGCGAACTGCTCGATTCGATCATGCCCGCGCTCCTGCGCGCCCTCGGCCGCCAGACCGACCCCGATCTCGCCTTCCGCCGGTTCGACCGGATGCTGGAACGCCAGAGCGCCGGCGTCAGCCTGCTCTCGCTGTTTCAGCACAACCCCGCACTGCTCGACCGGCTGGCGACCGTCCTCGGCGCCGCCCCGCCGCTCGCCGATCATCTCGCCAGCAATCCCGGCGCGCTCGATGCGCTGCTCGCCCCGGTTGCCCGCTTCACCCGCCCCGGCCCGGCGCTGCGCCGCCTGCTGCGCGACGCCGCCGATCTCGAAACCGCGCTCGACACGCTGCGCCGCTTCGTCCGGCGCGAGGAATTCCACCTCGCGGTCGCGACGCTGGAGCGCCGCATCGGCGCCGACCAGGCCTCGCTCTGGCGCACCGACCTCGCCGATGCCGCGCTGGCCGCGCTGCTGCCGCGGGTGATGGCCGATTTCGCCGCCCGCCACGGCCGGGTGCGGGGCGGGCGCTTCGCCATCGTCGCCCTCGGCCGCGTCGGCGCGCGCGAGATGCAGCCCGGCTCCGATCTTGACCTGATGCTGATCTACGACCACCCGCCCGAAGCCGCCGCCGCCCGCCTGCCGCCCAGCCAGTATTTCCTGCGTCTCGCCCATGCGCTGGTCGCTGCCATCACCGCTCCCGGTGCCGAGGGGGCGATCTACGCGGTCGACATGCGGCTCCGCCCCTCCGGCAACAAGGGGCCGGTCGCCGTCTCGCTCGCCGCCTTCCGCCGCTACCACGCCGAGGAAGCCTGGACGTGGGAACGCCTGGCGCTGACCCGTGCGCGCGTGCTCGCCGCCACTCGCGGCTTCGCGCCGGTGGTCGATGCCGAAATCCGCGCCGCCCTTGCGCGCGATATCCCGCCCGCGACCACGTGCGCCGACACGGTGGCGATGCGCGCCCGCCTCGCGCGCGATGCGCCGCCCGCCGGCCCGTTCGACCTCAAGCACCGCGCCGGCGGCATGATGGAGCTCGGCTTCATCGCCGAGGCGCTGCAACTCGTCCATTTCCGCGGCGCGCCCTCGCGGTTCCGCCAGCGCACCGCCGAGGCGCTGGCGGAACTTGAGGCCTGCGGCGCGCTCGACCCCGCCGAGGCCGGCGCGCTCGCGGCGGCAGACCGATGGTATCGCGCCGTGCAGGCCATGCGCCGCATCACCGGCCTCGCCGATCCCCGCCCGGACTCTCCGAAATCCGCCCTTGCCCCCATTCTCGCCGCCGCCGGTGCGCTTGATTTCGACGGGATCATCGCCACGATGGAGGCGCAGGCCGCCGTCGTCCGCACGTCCTTCGTGCGCCATCTCGGCGATCCGCGCGGCATCACCAATCCACGAGGAGACACAGCATGAGCGTTGCCGAAGGCGACCAGGCGCCGGATTTCACCCTGCCCGCGACCGGCGGGCGCACCGTTTCGCGGGCCGGATACAAGGGCAGGCCCTTCATTCTCTATTTCTATCCGAAGGCCGACACGCCCGGCTGCACCAAGGAGGCCTGCGCCTTCCAGGAGGCGCTGCCGGCACTCGGCGGCATCGGTATCGACGTCATCGGCGTCTCGAAGGACAAGATGCCGGCGCTGGAGAAATTCGTCGCCAAATACAATCTTGCCTTCCCGCTCGCCTCCGACGAATCCGGTGCCGTGGTCGAGGCCTTCGGCGCCTGGGTCGAGAAGTCGATGTATGGCCGCAAATACATGGGGATCGACCGCTCGACCTTCCTCGTCGGGGCGGATGGCCGCATCGCGAAAGCATGGCGCGGCGTGAAGGTGCCCGGCCACGCCAAGGCGGTGATGGACGCCGCCGCCGCACTTCAGAAGGCATGACCCCGCCTGGCGGGGCCACCGGCGCCACGGATCGTGATGCCCGGCTTGCGCCCCGCCGCATTGCGCGCCGCCAACCGCTCCGGCATATCCGCAGCATGACATCGCACCGGCGTTACGGTCTCTTTCTCGCCCTTGCCGCTTTCGCCGCCCTCGGCACCGCTTATTTCGCCCAGGACGTGCTGCGGATGATCCCATGTCCGCTCTGCTATATCGAGCGCTGGCCCTGGCGCATCGCCGCCGCCCTCGGCATTCTCGCGGCGATCCTGCCGCGCCTGCCGGCACGAGTGCTGATCGGCCTCGCTGCGCTGGCGCTCTTCGTCAACGTGGCGATCGCCTTCGTCCATGTCGGCGCCGAGCAGCACTGGTGGAAGAGCCCGCTGCCGGAATGCAACGCGCCGCCGCCCTCCTTCGGCGCCAACCTGCCGCTCCGCCCTTCCGCCTCGTGCGACGCGCCGGTCTTCCTCATCCCCGGCCTGCCGGTCTCCTTCGCGACGATGGACCTGATCTGGTCGCTGGTGGTGGCGCTGGCGGCAAGTGCGCATATCTTCCGCGACAGACGGAGCAACGCATGAGCAAAGACATCGACTATCTCCCCGGCGATCGTCCGCCGCGCGCGGAAATCGCCCGCATGATCCGGGTTGACCATGCCGGCGAGTTCGGTGCCAAGCAGATCTATGCCGGCCAGCTCGCCGTGCTCGGCCGCGGGCGCCACGGCGACACGTTGCGCCATATGAAGGCGCAGGAGCAGGTCCATCTCGACACGTTCTCGCGCCTGATCGGCGAGCGCCGGGTGCGCCCGACGGCGCTGCTGCCGCTTTGGCGCATCGCCGGCTTCGCCCTCGGCGCCGCCACCGCGGCGATGGGCCCGCGCGCTGCCATGGCCTGCACCGTCGCCGTCGAGGAAACCATCGATGCGCATTACGCCGCCCAGCGCGACCGCCTAGGCGATGCGGAGCCCGAGCTTTCCGCGACGATTGAGACCTTCCGCCAGGAGGAGCTGGAACACCGCGATATCGGCCTTGCCAACGAGGCCGAGCAGGCGCCGTTCTACCGTTTGCTCTCGGGCACCATCCGCGCCGGCTGCCGCGCTGCCATCGCGATCAGCGAACGGATCTGAGCAGCCGCGCGCCCCAACGAAAGGGCAAGGCGGTTGGCAGCGGCGCCCGGCCGTCCTACATCTCGATGCATGAGCAGCACGGAACGCTTCGAGCAGGATCTCGTCAGGGCCGCCTTCGAGCTGGGCGCCGCACAGGGGTGGCGCCGCGTCTCCGTCGCCGCCGCCGCGCGCCATGGCGGGCTGGATCTCGACCGCGCCCGCCGCAGCTTCGCCTGCACCGGCATGATCCTCGCCCGCTTCGGCCGCCTTGCCGACATGCACGCCCTTCACGGGGCCGCGACGGATGGAGCGGTGCGCGACCGATTGTTCGATCTCATCATGCGCCGGATCGACTTTCTTCAGCAGCATCGCGCCGGCGTGATCGCCCTGATGCGCCACGCCCCCACGGACCCGCTGCTCGCCTGCTGGCTCACCCGCGCCAATCTCGCCGCGATGGGCTGGATGCTGGAAGGCGCGGGCATTTCCTCCGCCGGCTTGCGCGGCGCCATCCGCAAGCGCGGCCTGCTCGCCGTCTGGGCCTGGACGCTACGCGCCTGGCTGCGCGACGAGTCCGAGGACCTGTCCGCCACCATGGCCGCGCTCGATGTCGCGCTGATGCGTGCCGAGCAGGCCGCCCTGCAATTCGCTGGGCTCCCCCGCGCGCCGGTGGCAGCCGATCCCGCCGGCGACGCGCCGTTCACCCCCGACCCTGACCTTTCTGACGAAGCGGCGGACAACGCATAGCCCCTCGCGATTTCACAGTGCCGGGTCTAGACTTGCGCGGGGTAGAAAGTACTGCCCCACAGCCCCATGAGAGGAGTCATTCCATGGCCGAATCCCCCAAATCCAAGCATGGCGCCGAGCATAACCCGATGTCGGCCTTCATGCCGGATTTCGACTTCACCAAGGCGTTCAGTTCCATCAAGGTCCCTGCGATGGCGGATGCGGAGGTTGTGCTCGCCGCCTATCGCCGCAATCTCGAGGCGCTGTCGGAGGCCAACCGCGTCGCCCTCGAGGGGGCCCAGGCGGTAGCGCGCCGGCACATGGAAATCATGCAGAAAACCATGGCCGACCTCTCCGAACAACTCCGCAACCTGTCCTCCGTTTCCACCCCGCAGGACCGTGCGGCGCAACAGGCCGAACTGCTCAAGCACGCCTATGAGAGCGCGGTGGCCAACATGCGCGACCTTGGCGACCTCATCCAGCGCTCCAGCCACGACGCAGTGGAAACCCTCAACAAGCGCTTCTCCGAGGCGATGGACGAGATGAAACATCTCGTCGAACCCAAGAAGAAATCGTGACCGCTCCGCTCCGCCTGACCCGTCCCGCATGACCGCCACGATCGCCGCGCCCCGCCTCCCGTTCATTCCCGAACGCCAGGGGGCGCGGCCGATGCACAAGCCGCTCCGCGTCGTCTCCGAATACGAACCCTCCGGCGACCAGCCGGGCGCGATCGCCGATCTCGTCCGCGGCGTGCGGCAGGGCGAGCGCGACCAGGTCCTGCTCGGCGTCACCGGTTCGGGCAAGACCTTCACGATGGCGAAGGTGATCGAGCAGGTGCAGCGCCCGGCGCTGATCCTCGCCCCCAACAAGACCCTTGCCGCCCAGCTCTATGCCGAGATGAAGTCGTTCTTCCCGGAAAACGCGGTGGAATACTTCGTCTCCTACTACGATTACTACCAGCCCGAAGCCTATGTCCCGCGCACCGACACCTACATAGAGAAGGACGCGCAGATCAACGAGGCGATCGACCGCATGCGCCACGCCGCCACCCAGGCGCTGCTCGAGCGCG
Source organism: Acidiphilium sp. PM (assembly GCF_000219295.1). Taxonomy (NCBI): domain Bacteria; kingdom Pseudomonadati; phylum Pseudomonadota; class Alphaproteobacteria; order Acetobacterales; family Acidocellaceae; genus Acidiphilium; species Acidiphilium sp. PM. Next base: position 18,047 of record NZ_AFPR01000188.1, on the reverse strand, counting down.
GCGATGTCATCATCGTCGCCTCCGTCTCCTGCATCTACGGCATCGGCTCGGTCGAGACCTACAGCCAGATGGTCGTCCGCCTCGAAGTCGGCGGCTCGATCGACCGCGACCGTCTCGCCAAGGCGCTGGTCGAACTACAATACCGCCGCAACGACGCCGCTTTTCAGCGCGGCACCTTCCGCCTGCGCGGTGAAACGGTGGACATCTTCCCGAGCCAGTACGAGGACCGCGCCTGGCGTGTCACCCTGTTCGGCGACGAGATCGAGAGCATCGCCGAATTCGACCCGCTGACCGGCGAGAAGGTGACCGACCTGCCGGCCATCGCGATCTACGCCAACAGCCACTACGTCACCCCGCGCCCGACGCTCACCCAGGCGATCGGCAAGATCAAGGTGGAACTCCAGCAGCGGCTGCACGAATTCACCGAAACTGGCAAGCTGCTCGAGGCCGAGCGGCTGCAGCAGCGCACCACCTTCGACATCGAGATGATGGAAACCACAGGTTCCTGCAAGGGAATCGAAAACTATTCGCGCTATCTCTCCGGCCGCAATCCGGGCGATCCGCCGCCCACTCTGTTCGAATACCTGCCCGATAACGCGCTGCTCATCGTCGATGAGAGCCATGTCACCGTTCCGCAGATCGGCGGCATGTTCAAGGGTGACTTCGCGCGCAAGTCGATCCTCTCCGAATTCGGCTTCCGCCTGCCCTCCTGCATCGACAACCGGCCGCTGAAATTCGAGGAATGGGAGAGCTTCCGGCCGCAGACCGTGTTCGTCTCCGCCACGCCTGGGCCGTGGGAGATGGAGCGCACAGGCGGCGTCTTCGCCGAGCAGGTTATCCGCCCGACCGGCCTGGTCGATCCCGTCATCGATGTCCGCCCCGTCGAGCATCAGGTGGACGATCTTCTCGCCGAATGCCGCGCCACCTCGCAGGCCGGCGGCCGCGTGCTGGTGACCACGCTCACCAAGCGCATGGCCGAGGACCTCACCGAATACCTCACCGAAAACGGTGTTCGCGTGCGCTACCTGCATTCGGATGTCGACACGCTCGAACGCATCGAGATCATCCGCGATCTCCGGCTCGGCGCCTATGACGTTCTGGTCGGCATCAACCTGCTGCGCGAGGGGCTCGACATTCCCGAATGCATGCTCGTCGCCATTCTCGATGCCGACAAGGAGGGCTTCCTCCGCTCCGCGACCTCGCTGGTGCAGACGATCGGCCGCGCCGCCCGCAATGTCGATGGCCGGGTCATCCTTTATGCCGACACGATGACCCGCAGCCTCAAATACGCGATCGACGAAACCGAGCGCCGCCGCGCCAAGCAGACCGCGTGGAACGAGGCGCACGGCATCACGCCGCAAAGCGTGAAAAAGCAGATCGGCGAGATCATGCATTCGGTGTATGAACAGGATTACGTCACCGTCGCGCCGATCCGCGACAGCGGCGCTACCGAATTCGTCGGCAAGGATCTGAAGTCGACCATCGCAGAACTGGAGAAACGCATGCGTAACGCCGCGGCCGATCTGGAATTCGAGGAAGCCGCGCGGCTGCGCGACGAAATCAAGCGGCTCGAGGCACTCGAACTCGGGCTGACGCCGCCGCCTGCACCGAGTTCATCACCGCAGCGCAGGCCTCGCAACCGCACGCCCGAACCGCTCGGCCCCGGCGGCGGTGGATACGACCCCGACAAGCGGCGCGGCGGCCGCCGGAGGCGCGGCCCATGAAACCCGTCCTCACGGCAGCCCTGCTTGCCGCCCTCGCACTCCCCGCTGTTGCTGCCGCTGCCTCGCCGATCCACCTTGTCGGGCAGAATGCCACCTACACGCTCGCCCTTTCGAAAGTGCGCGGCCATTCCGTCACCGGCGCCACCGGTCGCCTCGAATTCGACGTGCGCAATACCTGCGACGCCTATACCGTCACCCAGAAGATGACGTTGCTGATCCGCAACCAGGATGGCACCCTGAGCCGCACCACCAGCGACTACGATACCTGGGAAGCGAAGAACGGCCACCGCTTCACCTTTCTGCTCCGCCAGGGCGACGGCAAGAAGATGGAGGTGCAGGATCAGGGTACTGCGGTGATGAGGCCGAAAGGCGGGGAGGTTACCTATCTCGTCCCGAAAGGCCGCACCGAAAAGCTTCCGCCCGGCACGCTGTTCCCGATGGCCCACACCAGGGCGATCCTTGAGGCCGCCGAAGCCGGAAAGCCCTATATCGATCCGCCGCTGTTCGATGGCACCTCGACCCATGGCGCCGAGCATACCTTCGTCGCCATTCTCGAGCGGCAGGCGGCGCATCACGACCGCTTCGCGCATCTGTCGAAACTGCCCTCGACCCTCGTCGATATCGGCTTCTGGCCGCGCACCGAAAAAGATGACGAACCGGATTTCCGCACGCAGATGCGCTATTTCACCAACGGCGTCTCGCGTGACGTGCGGCTCGATTTCGGTAATTTCGTGATGGACGGCAAGCTGACCGCGCTGACCATCCTGAAGGATACCTGTCCGTCCGGCAAAGCCGTCCCGTCGGCGCCAACGCCGAAAGGCTGAGACAGCGAACCCGTAAATGCCGAACCGCCGGTCAGTGTTCCTGGCCGGCGGTCTCGTTTGGGCGAACCCGTGCTTTCGTGGTTGAAGACCAGCGAGGGCGTCAGTTGCTGCCCTCGCCACCCTCCGTCGCCGTCGGCACTGGCGCAGGTGCCGGTTCGGCGCTCTTGCGGGTGCGCCGTGCCGGCGTCTTGGCGACAACAGGCTTCGCGGTGCGGCGGGTCGGTGTCGGCCGCGCGGCGCTGGTCGGCTTCCCGTTTGCTGTCTTGCGGGTCGTTGCCGCGGTCCGCTTCGCCTTCGGCGCGGCAGCCGTAGTGGACTTCGCAGCGGAGGCCTTCTTCGGTGCAGCCTTCACGGCGGTTGCCTTCGCTGCAGGCTTTGCCGCGGCGTTGGCGGTGGCGGCCTTCTTCGGCGCTGCCTTCGCGGCGGTCTTGGCCGGAGTCTTGGCAGGTGCGGCCTTGGCGGCGGCCGCCTTCTTCGGCGCAGCCTTCGCAGTCGCTGTTTTCGTGGCCGGCTTTGCGGCGGCCTTCGGCGCGGCAGTCTTCGCTGCCGGCTTCGCGGCCTTCGCGGGCGGCTTGGCGGCAGCCTTGGTCGCCGTCGGCTTCTTTGCGACGGCCTTTACTGTCGTCATTTTTGCAGGCACCGCCTTCGGCTTTGCCTTCGCCGCAGGCTTCGCTGCCACAGCTTTTGCCGCCGGCTTGGCAGCAGCCTTCGGTTTGGCCGTCTTTGTGCTGGCGCGCACGGCCAGGGCCTGTGCGCGGTCTTCGGTTTGTCTGGTCACGAGATTACTCCTTCGCTCGGGGTTACAGGGGACGCGATCGACCGGATGCGAAATGGAAACGAAAACCGGAAAACACGATGCCACAGCATGCGCTGTGACAGGGATGGAGCTTTGATAGGATCTCCATATGTGGTTAGCTCAACTGACGCCATCGTGGTCTTCATCATTCTGCCGGCAGTCTGTCCTTCGCTTCGAGGCCTGGCTTCGCTGGTTCGCTGCCAGCGACCGTCCTTCCCTTTCGCGTGCGATACTCGATTTGACCGATCGGCTATTGACAGAATTGCGACGCGAATCGCGCGGCGCACGCAATTTCCGCTATCCACCGTATGAATGTGAAATGTCAACAAAAAGCATCGCGAATTCCATAGACTGACCGATTTTTTTTTCTGTCGTCATCCGCGCAACACGTTTCGTGCATCCGCCTTGACTGTCGAGCGCATTATCGTGCCGGTTCCGTGTGCGCGCCAGGTCTGTCGGACCAACTGCGCGAAACACTTGCGCCGCGGCCGGATCAGTCCGATCATGCAGCCGTCTGGAGATGGTTCCAGACCTTGCCGTGGGAATGCCGGCTGTGGTCGAAGACACCGAGATCAACTGGATCGCATCGCGTCAGCGGACGAGATCTGCGGTTGCCATGCCGGGGTGGCGCACGGCCATCGGTCGCGGCATCCGCATGCGTTGCCCGTCATGCGGCAAGGTTTCCGCTTTTGAAGGATATCTCAGGGTCCGTCGCGAATGCCCGATCTGCGCCGCGCCGCTCGGCCGGGTGCCGTGCGACGACGCGCCGATCTATCTTACGCTTGTCATCGCCCTGCACATCGTGATCCTGTCGATGGTGCTGGCAGACGAGGATGGCGGCATGAGTTGGGTGGAGTCGCTCGTCATCTTCGTGCCGCTCGCGCTCGCTCTTCTTCTTCTGCTGTTGCGGCCAGTGAAGGGAGCGACGCTTGCGATCATGCTCAAGGTCAATCTCCTGCGTCCTGCAGCAATCCGGGCGACGCCGGGCAATGGCTGACGGCGCGGCGGAAATCCGCGGCCGCCTGCGTCGCGTCGTGCTCGACGAGGATATCGGCGGCGCGCTCTCGCCGATGCAGGAGGCCGACCGCAACCAGGCGATCGCCGATCTAGCCGCTGACAACCGTTTCGCCCTCGGCACACATCCCGACGCCGTCACGATCCTTCACCTTTCCGTGCAGGATGGCCGCCTCGTCTTCGACGTGCGCGACGAGGCCGATGAAACGTTGCAAACCCTCGTCCTCGCACCCGGCCCATTCCGCTCGATGATCCGCGACTACCAGATGCTGCTCGACAGCTACGCGACCGCGGTCGCTGAAGGCCGCGAGGCACGCATCCAGGCGATCGACATGGGCCGTCGCGGCCTGCACAACGAGGGCGCCGAACTCGTGATGGCGCGGCTCGACGGCAAGGTGCTGCTCGATTTCGACACCGCCCGCCGCCTCTTCACCCTCATCTGTGCGCTGCATCGTCGCGCGTAAGCGCGCCAAACCATCGCGCGTAAGCGCGCGTAATCATCGCGCATGAGCGCGCCATGCGTGCACGGCGATTGACGCGGCAACCCGCCTCGCGCCAGATCGGCAGAAGCAGACTCGAGGTGAGAGATGAAAATCGACGGCACGCCCTATCGTTCGATCTGGGTCGACGACGCCGACCGCTGGTCGGTCCGGATCATCGACCAGACCAAGCTTCCCTGGGCCATCGAGATTCCCCGGCTGACTACGCCCGAGCAGATCGCGCATGCGATCAGCGCGATGCTCGTGCGCGGCGCCCCGCTGATCGGCGCCACCGCCGCCTATGGCGTCGCACTGGCCATGCGCGCCGATCCGTCGGATGAAGCGCTGGAGACGGTCGTGCCCATGCTCGCCGCGACGCGGCCGACCGCGATCAATCTCCGCTGGGCGCTCATGCGGATGCAGCGCGCGCTCTCCGCCCATCCGCCCGCCGAGCGCGCCGATGCCGCTTATGCCGAGGCCGCCGCGATCTGCGACGAGGATGTGGCGACCAACCGCGCCATCGGCGAGCACGGTCTCGGCCTCATCCGCGCCCGCGCGCAGGGCCGCCGCCGCGTCAACATTCTCACCCACTGCAATGCCGGCTGGATCGCGACGGTCGACTGGGGCACCGCGCTCGCGCCGATCTACATGGCGCACGACGCCGGCATCGACGTTCACGTCCTCGTCGATGAAACCCGCCCGCGCAACCAGGGTTTCTCGCTCACCGCCTGGGAACTCGGCAAGCATGGCGTGCCGCACACGGTGATCGTCGACAATGCCGGCGGCCATTTCATGCAGCGCGGCGAGGTCGACATGGTCATCGTCGGCACCGACCGTGTCACCCGCGCCGGCGATGTCGCCAACAAGATCGGCACCTACCTGAAGGCGCTCGCCGCGCGCGACAATGGCGTGCCATTCTACGTGGCGCTGCCCTCCTCGACGATCGACTGGACGATCGCCGATGGGCTCGGCTCGATCCCGATCGAGGAACGCGCCCCGGCAGAGGTCACCACCATCACCGGCCGCGCGCTCGACGGTTCGATGCTGACGGTCCGCATCGTCCCCAAGGACAGCACTGCCGCCAACCCCGCCTTCGACGTTACCCCCGCGCGCCTCGTCTCCGGCCTCATCACCGAGCGCGGCATCTGTGCGGCGAACGAGCGGGCACTGGCCGCGATGTTCCCCGACCAGGCGCTGCAGACGGCGGCGTGAGTACGGCGGCGCTTCGCCGTCTCGGTCTCGTCGGGATCCTCGCCGCGCTGGCGGGTTGTGCGGCGCGGCCGGACGCGCACGCGCCGCCCTTCGCCAACAAGCCCTATGCCGCGTTCTCCCGCGGTGCCGCCATCCGCATCGCCGAAGGCGAATGGCGCTACTGGGGCAGCCCCGTCATCGACGGCCCCGGCGATGACGAACCCGTGTTATCGCCCCCCGCGCTGCAGGAGCGCGACAATGCCGGCTGGCAGGAAGTCGGGCTCTACTGGTGGATCGGCATGAACGCTGGCCATCCCGAAGATCGCTGGACCGGCAAGCACGACGCGGCGGGGCGCGTCTTTCCCCGCGCGGTGAACGGAAGCTACGCCTGGTCCGCCGCCTTCATCTCCTATGTCATGCGCATGGCCGGTGCCGGCCCGCGCTTCCCCTACGCGGCGGACCATGCACGTTATATCGACGCCGCCTGGCGTGCCGCCCATGACGGCGCGAAACATCCCGAACTCCTCGCCGAAAATCCCGAAACCCACGCGCCCGCGCCCGGTGACCTCATCTGCGCCGGCCGCGCTAGCGCTGCCCACATCACTTATGCCGATCTTCCCACCAGGGGATATTTTCCGGCGCACTGCGCCATCGTCGTCGCCGCCACACCGTCGGAACTTTCCGTCATCGGCGGCAATGTCGACAACACGGTGGCACTTACCCATGTCCCGCTCACCGCGCGCGGCACCCTCCTGCACCGCGACGGCACGATCGTCGATCCGCGGTATGACTGGTTCGTCGTGCTGCGCGTGCTGTACCGGCGCGATTGAACTATAGAGGCGCGATGGCCCGCACCCCATCCCCCGACGGCGATCTTTTCGGCGAGGCCGCGCCCGCGCAGACATCCGCCCCGCGCGGCGCGGTGCCGCTGGCCGAGCGCCTGCGCCCGCGCGAACTTGCCGAGGTGATCGGCCAGCCGCATCTCGTCGGGCCGGACGGCACGCTCACCCGCATGCTCGAACGCGGCAGCCTCGCCTCGCTCATCCTCTGGGGCCCGCCCGGCGTCGGCAAGACGACCATCGCCCGCCTGCTGGCCGACCGCGCCGGCCTCGTCTTCGTCCAGATCTCCGCCGTGTTCTCCGGTGTCGCCGATCTCAAGCGCGTCTTCGAGGAGGCCGCCCGCCGCCGCCGCACCGGCGCGCGCACGCTGCTCTTCGTCGACGAGATCCACCGCTTCAACCGCGCCCAGCAGGACGGGTTCCTGCCCGTGGTCGAAGAGGGCACCATCACGCTTGTCGGCGCGACCACCGAAAACCCGTCCTTCGAGCTGAACGGCGCGCTGCTCTCCCGCTGCCAGGTCCTCGTCCTCCGCCGCCTCGACGACGATGCGCTGGAACAGCTGCTGCGCCGGGCCGAAGCCGTGATGGCGCGCAAGCTCGCCCTCACCGATGCCGCCCGCGCGGCACTCCGTGCGATGGCGGATGGCGATGGCCGCGCCATCCTCAACATGGCCGAGCAGCTCTTCGCCGCGAACCCGGCGGCACCGCTCGACGAAGCGGCCCTCGCCAGCATCATCGCCCGCCGCGCCGCCCTCTATGACCGCGACCGCGAGGAGCACTACAATCTCATCTCCGCCCTGCACAAATCGATGCGCGGCTCCGACCCCGACGCCGCGCTCTACTGGTACGCCCGCATGCTCGCCGGCGGCGAGGACCCGCGCTACATCGCCCGCCGCCTGACCCGCTTCGCCGTCGAGGATATCGGCCTTGCCGATCCTGCGGCCCTCACCCAGGCCATCGCCGCCTGGGAGGCCTATGAGCGGCTCGGCAGTCCGGAGGGCGATCTTGCCATCGCCCAGCTCGTGCTCTACCTCGCGACCGCGCCGAAATCGAACGCCGCCTACCGCGCCTTCGGCGCCGCCCGCCGCGCTGCCCAGGCCACCGGCAGCCTGATGCCGCCCGCCCATATCCTCAACGCCCCCACGAAGCTCATGAAAAACCTTGGCTACGGCGCCGGCTACGAATACGACCACGACAGCGAAGAGGCCTTTTCCGGCCAGACCTATTTCCCCGACGGCATGAACCGCGAAACCTTCTACCGCCCCGCCGGCCGCGGCGCCGAACAGGAGATCAAGCGCCGCCTGCTGCACTGGGCCAAACTCAGGGAGGACCGCGAATGAGCGTCCGCATCGTCACCGTTGGGCCCGACCAGGCCGACATGCGACTCGACCGCTTTCTTCGTAGCCTGCATCCAGGCCTCACCCAAGGGGCGATCCAGAAATTCTGCCGGACCGGGCAGGTGAGGGTGGACGGCAAGCGTGCCGAGGCCTCGACCCATCTCGCCGCCGGCCAGGCGGTGCGGATTCCGCCGGTGCCCGAAACCCCGGCGCCGAAACCGCGCCAGACGGTCGTGGCCAATGAATGGGACGTCAAGGAGCTGAACGCCCGTATCCTGCACCGCGATGCCGACGTGCTGGTGATCGACAAGCCCGCCGGCCTCGCCACCCAGGGCGGCAAGGGTATCGCCAGGCATCTCGACGGCATGCTCGACGCGCTCCGCTTCGACGCCGCCGAACGCCCCCGCCTCGTCCACCGGCTCGACCGCGACACGTCCGGCGTGCTCGTCCTCGCCCGCAACGCCTTCGCCGCCAACCGCCTCGCCGCCGCCTTCCGCGGCCGGGACATGGAAAAGACCTATTGGGCCATCGTCGTCGGCCTGCCGATCCCGATGGAAGGCCAGATCGACCTGCCGCTCGCCCGCATCGGCGGCGCGCAGGGCGCGCGCACCCGCCCCGCCGACCGCGACGACGAGGATGCCGCGAAAGCAATCACCGACTACCGCACCCTCGACCATGCCGGGCGGAAATTCTCCTGGCTCGAACTGCATCCGCTCACCGGCCGCACCCACCAGTTGCGCGCCCATTGCGCCGCAATCGGCACGCCGATCCTCGGCGATGCCCCTTATGGCGAGCACCTCGCCTTCGCCGAGGGGTTCCCCCGCCAGCTGCATCTACACGCCCGCCGCCTGGTCCTGCCGCATCCGCGCGGCGGCCGGCTCAGCGTCGAGGCGGAACTGCCGGCGCACATGAAAACCACCTTCGCGACACTCGGGTTCACCGCGCCGCACGCCACCCCGGCCCGGCGCGGCTGACGGAGAGATATCACGAGATCGTGAGTCTCGTCGTTCCTTTGGCGGCATGGCGCATCCGTGCACATGCCCCTATCTCCTGAAATGATGGAGGAGCGACGATTTCGCAGCGTGAAACGCGGCTTTCCGCGTATTCCGCCCGGTTTTGTGCATATCATGGGGCTTGCCGTCGCCGCCGGCGCGCTGGTCCCCGTGCCCACCGTCCACGCCGCCGATCCGCAACCCTACGACGTGACCTTCGTCCCCACCGGCGACGCGCCGCTCGACAAGCTGATCCGCCAGAGCTCGAGCCTCGAAACCCTGCGCCGCAAGCTCGAGGTCGGTCCCTTCGCGCTGATCGCCCGTGCCCGTGCCGACCGCAAGACTTTCCTCACTGTGCTGGAAAGCGAGGGCTACGATTCCGGCAAGGTGACCATCACGATCGACGGCCATACCCTGTCCGATCCCGCCCTGCCCGACCTGCTGCGCAAGGCGCCGGCCAGCCCGCCCGCGCGCGTCCGCGTGGCGATCGCGAAAGGCCCGCTCTACCATGTCGGCGCGGTCAGCACGCCCGGCCTCGCCGATCCCGCCGCCGCCGCCGCACTCGGCGTGAGTCCGGGCGAACCCGCCACCGCAGCCCCCCTCGTCGGCGCTGCCGTCCGGCTGGAAACGAGGCTGCGCAATCTTGGTTACGCCTTCGCAAAGGTCTCCCCGCCCGTGGCCGAGGCCGATGACGCGACGCACACGCTTTCTGTCACCTATCCGGTCTCGATGGGTCCGCGCGTCGATGTCGGCAGCATCACCTTCACCGGCATGCAACGGATGAACGGCCGCTTCATGGCGCGGCACATCGCGCTCAAGCCTGGCCAGCGCTACAGCCAGAAGGCGCTGGACGCCTCGCGCGACCAGTTGCTCGGTCTCGGCGTGTTTTCCTCCGTCACCGCCAGCACGGCCGCCGCGCCGCGTCCCGCCGGCCAGGTGCCGGTCACCTTCACGGTGCGCGAGCGCAAGCGCCACACCGTCGCCCTCGGGGCTTCCTATTCCTCCGATCTCGGCATCGATGCCAATGTCTCCTGGACCGACCGCGACCTGTTCGGCGAGGCGCAGAGCCTCACCTTGTCACTCGGCGCCACCGGCATCGCCGGCAGCGGCCGCAGCCAGACAGCGACTTTCGGCAAGCACACTTACGTCGTCGCCCCTGGCTACGATGCGAAGGCGACCTACCGCGTGCCCGATTTCATCCGGCCCGGCCAGTCGCTCGTCGCCACGATCGAGGCGCTGAAACAATACCTGCCCGCCTACAGCCGCACCGCCTTTCTTGGCAGCGCCGCCATCGCCCATCCGCTCGCCCCGCATCTGACGCTCGACTACGGCGCCGGCTTCGTTTTCGAGAAGGTGAACCAGCAGGGAGTCAGCCGTACCTACCGCCTGCTCCAGCTTCCCGTGACCCTGTCCTACAACACGGCGAATTCGCTCCTCAATCCCACACGCGGTGTGAAGCTCGCACTGCACGTCACCCCAACGCTCGCCCTCGGTGCCGGCGCAAAACCCTTCGTCATCACCGAATTTACTGGCAGCACCTACATCAATCTCGAAGCTCCCGGCCGCGGCGTGCTGGCGCTGCACGGCGTGCTCGGCCGCATCTTCGGCGCCTCGCAATTCCAGATTCCGCCCGACCAACGCTTCTACGCCGGCGGCACCGGCACCGTGCGCGGCTTCACCTACCAGACCGTCGGCCCGCTCTTCCCCGATGGCATTCCCGAGGGCGGCACCGCGATCGACGCACTGGAGACCGAATTCCGTCAGCGCATCGGCAAGCATTTCGGCGTCGCCCCCTTCATCGATGCCGGCCAGGTCTCGGCCAACGGCACACCCTTCACCGGCACGCTGCGCGTCGGTGCCGGTCTCGGCCTGCTCTACTACACCGGCATCGGCCCGCTGCGCGTCGATGTCGGCGTCCCGCTCAACCGCGCACCCGGCAGTTCCTCCTTCGCCGTCTATATCGGTCTCGGACAGGCCTTCTGATGCGCCGGGTCTTCAAAGTCATCCTGTGGATCGTCGCCATCCTGATCGCCCTGCCGGTCCTTGCCGTCCTCGCGCTCGACATCGCGCTGAACACCGGCGCCGGCCGCAACTTCGCCACGCACGAAATCAACGCGCTCTCCGGCGGCACGGTCAGGATCACCGGCCTCGCCGGCCATTTCCCGAAATATATCGCGGCACGGCGCATCGCGATCGCTGACCGCAAAGGCCGGTATCTCGTGATCGACGATGCCGTCCTCCGCTGGTCGCCATTTTCGCTCCTGCACCGCATGATCGACATCAGCGACCTCACCGCGAAGCGCATCGACATCCTGCGCCAGCCGGTCCCCGCGGCCGCGAAACCGAAGCCGAAACCATCCGCCGCGAGCGGCATCCCGAAAGTCGCGCTGGTTCTTGGCCATCTTGAAATCGGCCGCCTTGCCATCGCGAAACCCGTGCTCGGCCACGCGCTGGCGCTGAAGATCACGGGCCACGCCCGGGCGAAGTCGCTTGAGACCATCGCCGCCGAGATTGACGCCACCTCACTTGCCGGCCCCGGCACCTACCGCCTCGCCGCGACCCTCGATGCCAACAGGGTGAACGCGCATCTCACCGTCCACGAACCGCCTGGCGGCCCCATCGCCGCCTTCGCCGGCATCGCCAGCCAGCCCGATCTCGCGAAGAAGCCGGTCGATCTCTCGCTGACCATCGCCGGTCCGCGCGACCATGCCGCCCTCCGGTTCGCCAGCGCCCTCGGCGACCTCAAGGCGCGCGGCACCGGCACGGTCGACCTCTCGCAAACCGCCCCCGGCGGCGATCTCACCATCACCATTCCCGAACTCGCGCCCTATGCCGCCCTCGGCAAGCAGACGCTCGGCGGCCGCACCGTCCTGCACGTCGTCGCGAAGCATCAGCGCGGCGCCACGACACTTCACTTCGACGACACGGTCGAGATCACGAAGGCGACGAAACCGGTCCCCGTCCTGGTCGGCAAACGCGCCATGCTCGCGGGCGATTTCACCCTTGCCGGCGGCAAAACCACCATCCACAGCCTGACGCTCGACATGGCCGCCCTGAAGGTGAAACTCGCCGGCACCGCAACAAGGTTGCATGTCGCCCTCAAGGGCACGCTCATCCAGCCTGATATTGGTCTGGTCGATCCGCAACTCGCCGGCCACGTCACCGAAAACCTCGCCATCGACGGCCCGACCGACAATCTCGCCCTGCACGGTACGGTCGACGGTCTCGTGACCGCGAAGGGCGTGAAATCCGGCCCGTTCCATGTCACCATCGACGCCACCCATTTGCCCGGCGCGCCGCAGGGAAACCTCACGGGCACTGGCTCGCTCTACGATTCCCCGCTCTCGCTCAGCGCCGCCTTCGCCCGCAGCGCCGCCGGCGCGGTCGATCTTGACCTGAAGACCCTGTCCTGGAAATCGCTGCGCGGGCAGGGGCGCATCACCCGCGCCCCGGGCGCGATGCTGCCGGACGGCGCGATGCACCTCGCCATGGCCCGTCTCGCCGATCTCGCCCCGCTGCTGCACATGAAGCTCGCCGGCGCGTTCACCGCCGATTTCACCCACAAATCCGGCCAGCCCGCTGCCATCGCGCTCACCGCCAGCCACCTGACCGACGGCAGGACCGCCTCGCTCCGCGCCGCGCGGATCGACGCAACGATCGACCATCTTGCCCAGACCCCCGCGATCGACGCCACCGCGACCCTCACCGGCGTCGATACCAAGGCGGCAGCCGGCAACCTCACCCTCACCGCCAAGGGCAGCGAGACCGCGCTCGCCGTCACCGCCGCGGGCCGCTTCGCGCGCCTCGCCGGCAAGCCAGCGCAGCTCGATCTCGGTGCCATGCTCGATGGCAAGACCCGCACCATCCGCCTAGCGAAACTCGACGCCGCCGCCCGCGGCGTCACCGCTCGCCTGCTTGGCCCGGCCACCATCAGCGCCGGTACGACCACCTCGATCCGCCATCTCGCCTTGGCCCTGGGCGGCCTCGGCGGTGCGGCGCGGATCACCGCTGACGGCACCATCCGTCCGGCACTCGACCTTGCCGCGAAAATCACCAACCTCCCCGCCGGCATCGCCCGCGCCGCCGATCCGAAACTCGCCGCCACCGGCCTGCTCGACGCCACCGCCCATCTCACCGGCACGCTCGCCGCCCCCACCGGCACGATCGCGCTGCAGGGCAGGGGGCTCGGCCTCGCCACCGGCCCCGGCGCGAAGCTGCCCCGCGCAACCCTCGCCGCCCGCGAGACCCTGCTCGGTCACGCCCTGCGCGGCACCATCGCCGCAACCCTCGGCTCCGCCCGCCTCAGCCTTCACGGCACCGCCCCGCTCGCGCTCACCGGCCCGATGGACCTGTCGTTCCGGCTCGACAATCTCTCGGCCTCTTTGCTCCATGCGGCCGACCCGAAACTCGCCGCCTCCGGCATCATCACCGCCCGCGCCCGTCTCACCGGCACGCCGCGCGCGCCGCGCGGCACGGTCGATCTTGCGGCGAAGTCCATGCGCCTGCTCACCGGCCCGGCCTCGTCGCTGCCGCCTGCCGATCTCACCGTCCATGAAACCCTGCTCGGCCAGAGCGTCCGCGGCACCGCGCGCCTTGCCCTCGGCAACCGGGCCGACCTCACACTCGCTGGCACTGCGCCGCTCTCGGCGGCGGGGAAGATCGACCTCGCCCTGAACGGCCGTACTGATCTCCGCCTGGTCGACCCGCTTACCGCCGCCGGCGGCACCGTGGTCGGTGGCATCCTGACACCCGATCTCCGAGTCACCGGCACGCTAGCCGCGCCAGGCGCCGCCGGCACGCTCACCCTTGCCGGCGGCCGGGTGCAGAACATTGCCAGCGGGCTCGACCTGTCGGCGATCGACGCCACGATCACCGCTGCTGGCCGCACCATCCGGCTCGACCATCTCTCGGCCAAGGCCGGAGTCGGTACGATCGACGGTTCCGGCACGTTCGGCCTCGCGAAGCCGATGCCGGTCGATCTGCGGATCGCCTTCCATCACGCGAGTCCGATCGCGAGCGACATCCTGACCGAGCGCCTCGGCGGCGCGCTCAGCTTCACCGGCGACATCGACACCGGCACCAGGCTCGCCGGCACCATCGCGATCGAGACGGCGAATATTCAGATCCCGCAAGGCCTGCCGCCCTCGGTGGTCAAGCTCGACATCCGGCGCAAGGGCGCACGTCCTCCGCCTCCCGCCGCGCCCGCGCCCCCCGTGGCGCTCGACCTCACGGTCGATGCCCGCAACGAGGTGTTCGTGCGCGGCAAGGGCCTGTTCGCCAATCTCGGCGGGCGGCTGCATGTCGGCGGCACGCTCGCCTCGCCCCAGCCGACGGGCGGCTTCCACCTGATCCGCGGCTATTTCAATCTCGGTGGCCAGACGCTGAACCTCAGCCGTGGCACCGTCCGGTTCAATGGCAACGGCGTGATGCCGGTGATCGACCTCGAGGTGAGCGGCACCGCCTCGGACGGCACCGTCTCAACCCTGGCGCTCACCGGCGAGGCGAGCGCGCCGAAGATCACCCTCTCCAGCACACCCTCGCTGCCATCGGACGAGGTGCTGGCGCATCTGCTCTACGGTTCCAGCACGCAGAATCTCTCGGCGCTGCAGGCGGCTTCGCTCGCAGCCTCGCTGGCCGAACTCGCCGGAATCGGCGGCGGCGGGCCGGATGTGGTCGGCGGACTGCGCAGTGCGCTCGGGCTCGACCAGCTTTCGATCGGCGGCGGCACCAGCGCGCCGACGATCAATGCCGGCCGTTACGTCGCCCCCGGCGTCTATGTCGGCGCCCAGCAATCCGCGACCGGCGGCGGCACCGGCGCGAAAGTCGAGATCAATCTCTACAAGGGCCTGAAACTGAAAACCGAAGTGCAGTCGAACAGCGGCACCGGCGGCACCACCGGCCCCGGCGAGTCGGTCGGCCTGACCTATCAGTTCGATTACTGAACGGGTGCGCCCAGAGCACTTCCCGATCCTCCGGGATCGGAAAGTGCTCCATCCAATTGATAAATTGAGCATCTTTCTCCGATCAGATGATTCCATCTGATCGGATGATACTTTAGCCGCGCAGAATGGTCCGCCCGGCGAAGCAACCCGCGATGTCGAGTTCCGCCTCGATGCGGATCAGCTGGTTATACTTCGCCACCCGGTCCGACCGCGCCAACGACCCGGTCTTGATCTGCCCGGCATTGGTCGCCACCGCGATATCGGCGATGGTCGCATCCTCGGTCTCGCCCGAACGATGGCTGATCACCGCCGTCATCCCCGCCCGCTGCGCCAGTTCCACCGCTTCCAGCGTCTCGCTTAGCGTGCCGATCTGGTTCACCTTGATCAGGATCGAATTGGCCGACTTCGCCGCGATCCCGCGCCGCAGCCGTGTCGGGTTGGTGACGAACAGATCGTCGCCCACCACCTGCATGGCGCCGCCGAGTGTGCTTGTGAAATGCGCCCAGCCCTCCCAGTCATCCTCTGAAAGCGGATCCTCGACCGAGATGATCGGAAAGCTCTTCGCCAGTGCCGCGATATAGTCGGTCATCCCCCCGGCATCGAGCACCTTGCCCTCGCCCTCAAGGTGATACCTGCCGTCCTTGTAGAATTCGGTCGCCGCGCAATCGAGCGCGAAGGCAATGTCCTCGCCGGCCCGGTATCCAACAGCCTCGACGGCGCGCGTCATGAAGCCCAGCGCCTCCTCGGCCGATTTCAGCCCAGGCGCGAACCCGCCCTCATCACCGACATTGGTGTTGTGCCCGGCATCGTGCAGGATCTTCTTCAGCGCCTGGAATACTTCCGAGCCCATCCGCACCGCCTCGGCGATGCTCGCGGCCCCCACCGGCTGGATCATGAATTCCTGGATGTCGATCGGGTTGTCCGCGTGCTTGCCGCCATTGATGATGTTCATCATCGGCACTGGCAGGGTGCGGGCATAGACTCCGCCGAGATAGCGGTAGAGCGGCAGCCCGATCTCGTCCGCCGCCGCCTTGGCGACGGCGAGCGAAACGCCGAGAATCGCATTCGCCCCCAGGCGGGCCTTGTTGGGCGTCCCGTCGAGATCGATCATCGTCTCGTCGATTGCGACCTGCTCGCTGGCATCCATCCCGCCGATCGCATCGAAGATCTCGCCCTCGACCGCCTCGACCGCGCGTTGCACACCCTTGCCGCCGAACCGCGCCGGCTCACCATCGCGCAACTCGACGGCCTCATGCGCCCCGGTCGAGGCACCGGAGGGCACAGCGGCGCGTCCCATCGCGCCCGAATCCAGGATGACATCGACCTCGACGGTCGGATTGCCGCGGCTGTCGAGAATTTCCCGTGCGGTGATATCGGCGATGGCGCTCATCTGATCTCCCCTTTTGCAGTGCAACCGGGGCATACGCGCAAGGGCGGCCCGGCGCAATCAGCGGAGCAAAAACATCCCCTCGACCTCGACCGCCGCGTTGAGCGGCAGCGAGGCGACGCCCACGGTCGAGCGCGCATGCCGCCCCGCCTCGCCGAAAATCGCCACCGCGAGGTCCGATGCCCCGTTCATCACTTTCGCGTGCTCGGCGAAATCCGCCGTCGCCGCAATGAACCCGCCGAGCCGCACCACCTGGGCAACGGCATCGAGTCCGCCCTCGACATGCGCCTCGATCTGCGCGAGCACGTTGATGAAACAGGCCCGCGCTGCCGCAGTCCCGTCCTCGACCGTCACTCCGTCGCCGAGCTTTCCCGTCACCGCGAGCTTGCCGCCCGCGAGCGGCAACTGCCCGCTGACGATCGCCATTCCACCGGCGACCACCACCGGCACGTAATTCGCCACGGCCTTCGCCGCGGGCGGAAGGGTTATGCCGTTCTCGGCGAGGCGCGCGCGTATATCCATGGATCAGCTCACGAGTTTCAGGACGGGACGCTGGCGCTTCGGCCGGCCGGTTCCGGTCTCCGGCAGGTCCAGCGGCAGCAGCGGAGCGGCGGCATCGACACCAGCCGCATCGTCGGCAAGGTCGAGCGCCGCGAGATCGGGCCGCTGCGAATAGGTCGCGGCCAGGTGCCGGAACACATAGTCGAGGAGCGAGGTCGCCTGGCTGATCATTGCGTCGCCTTCCACCGCGCCGGCGGGCGCGAAGCGGGTGAAGGCAAATTCATCGACGAATTCATCCAGAGGCACGCCATGCTGCAACCCGATGCTGACCGCGCCGGCGAACGCCTCGGCCATGCCGCGCAGCGTTGCGGAGTCCTTCGGTAGCGAGATCATGATCTCGCCCAGCCGCCCGTCCGGATATTCACCGGTGCGCAGGAATAGCCGGTGCCCGCCCACCGAAACCTTCTGGGTGTAGCCGCCGCGGCGCGCCGGCAGCTTGCCGCGCCCGGCGGAGGCCGCGCGCGGCGCGGGGAGGGACGGCACCTCGGGCAGGATGGCGCAGACCGGTGCGATGGCCTCGCGCATTGCGGCGATGCCGGCGGCATCGGTCACGCCGAACGGATCGGCGCCGGCCAGGCTCGCGGCCAGCGCCGATTCGGCCGTACGGCCGGAGGCGGCAAGCCGCGCCCGCGCCCAGCGGGCGAGCCCGCCCTCGGAGTCCAGCGCCGAGAGCGGTGCTGCGATCCCAACCGTCTCGACGTCGAGCAGCATCTCCACCGGCCCCGGCGGCAGCAGCCCGGTCAGGCTGCGATGCTGGCGCAGGCCGCACGCCAGGGCCCGCTCGCGCGCGTCGAGCAAGGCGGCGCGCAGGCTGGGCTGGGCGCAACTGGCGGGAACCGGAACCGGC
The DNA here is from genome assembly GCF_000219295.1 of Acidiphilium sp. PM. Classification (NCBI taxonomy): domain Bacteria; kingdom Pseudomonadati; phylum Pseudomonadota; class Alphaproteobacteria; order Acetobacterales; family Acidocellaceae; genus Acidiphilium; species Acidiphilium sp. PM. The sequence goes on along the minus strand of NZ_AFPR01000188.1, from coordinate 114 downwards.
GTGATGGCGCATCCCGGCGCGATGCCCCGCGCCAGCAGCCCGGCCGAGGCGATATCCGCATGGGCGGCGAGCAGCGCGCCGATCGTCGCGGCCACGTCGCGCGCCGTGGGGCTC